>PMLF01000187.1 GCA_003158755.1 Elusimicrobiota bacterium
CTCTGAGATCCCACCTGCCTTGAGTTCAGCGAGCGCGCTCCTGGATAGGGTTGACTTTACCTCGTAGTAGAGATTCCACTCGCTCCGCTCTGAGCGTTCTACCAACTGGGCCGCGACATTTGAATCCTGAGCTCGAGGCATGCAAGAGTCCGTCATAGTGAATTGTGCCGGCTGGTGCTTCGCCCACAGGCCCCCAAGAGTAGCGGCAACTGTGGCGGGCCTTTGGGTACGATATGGATGGAGCCTGGGATCCACCGCGCAAAAGGTGCATCGTCGAATCTCTGCCCACCAACATCCTCTAGAACTCTCTGCACTGAGAACCAGGGAAGCGCTGTGTTCTGGTCGCTGCGCGATGTAATCGTCGAAGGCGTTTGAGTGAAGCTGCCACAGGGCGGAGGGGACGCGAGGCTCCGTCGCGCAGGCACCCGCAGTGTCTGCAAGGACCATGCCTGGAATCTCCGCGTCACGCCACGAACCACTGAATGACGCGAGGAAGTTCGACCAGTTCGATTCTGCTTCTCCTTGGAGTACCACGTCAAATGCGGAGAAGCAGCGAAGAAATGCGGGGCCCATGATGCCGTCGAGGCCCGACCCCCCGGCTATGATAATCCCTCGATACCCACTGCGCCTCAGGTTGGTTGCGATTGCTGCGCTCGGAAGCTTCTGAGCATCAACTGAGATGGAGATCGCAACTAGATCGGGCGGGTCGCTGCGCATGATGCGTGTGGTCACTTCGTCAACGAGGTCCCCTGCCTCGCGGAGGGCCCCGTCTAGCTCGTCCTGGACGGCCCTCCTGACCCGCTCGAATGCCTGAACCCCGCTCCATTCACCTGTGCTAATGGCGTCCTGGGTCAAAGCTTCAAGCAGCTTGGTCGAGTAGTCTTGACTATTCTCCGCTCGATAGACTGGCCCGTAGGCGGCCGGCCCCGCAACCGAATACGTGATGAAGTCAGAATGTCTGACAAGCAGCCCCGCATACAGGACCTCGACCTGCCAACTTGCCGCGCGCGCGATGTCGGCGACGATTGTCGCGCCAAGCGCGGGCGAATCGACTGGCAGCACTGGCGGCACCAGGACGCACATCCGGCCGGGCCGGGTGCCGTGCAACGAATCAGTCACGGCGGACTGCAATGCTCTGACTGACCGCGGATGTGGCACACCTGAACATGGATGCGCGGTACCAGACTGGAACACGTACTGACGTAGCCTGAGTCGTGGGCTCGGCACTGAGCCCGGCCCACGACAAAGGGGGGGAGCCATTCAGCGAAGCGGAAGGACCCGATGAAGAGGCTTCTTGCAGCTCTCATCTTCCGCGAGTCGCGGCCAAAGTGTCGGATGCGTAGCCGCGAACCAGCAACTTGTCTTCCTCTACGCCATTCGTCAGGTGACCGATTGACAGTCTTCACGATGCCTCCTGACGAGATCAGATCACCCCGGGGCGGTACAAATGCCCCGACGGGACCCCATCTGCCCGATCGGGTACCCCACTGGCGCAGGTCGCGCCGATGGGCCGGGCGACGAGAGCCGCGCCTATCCTTTCGGGCACCAAGGGAGTAGTGGGAAGATGATGCACGGTTGGAAGGCAGGAGTAACGGAGTTCGATTTCATGGGCAGCCCTGTCATGGCGATGAGAAGGACCGTAACAATGACTAGTCTCATGTCTGAGCTCCCTGAGCTGCTTGTTGGCCACCGGGGAAGGCACCGGGAACCCGTCAGCCATGATGTCCAGGTAGAGATGCACTCGGGCCTCCCTAGACCGGTTCCTGCCCGTTCGGCATGCCAGCGACTCGGTAAATGACCGACCAGGCTGCTCTAGATGGTTCCAATTGACCGGTTGGACATCCCGCCGAGGCGGTTGGGCCCCTCGTACCACCATCACCGATACTCTGCGAAGACCATCTGTCGGAAGGCGGCGTCATGAGCGGTAGTCGGCTCAGCTTGNNATGGTGATCGGGTGGGTCGCGGGGCCCAGGTCGACCTCGTGGGCGGTCCTGCTCGACTTGGCTACCTGCATCACTGCTGCGCTGGGAGCCTTCCTCCCGCGGACAGGTCCACTGGCGTTTGTCGCGGTCCTCTCGGTATATGCATTCATCCCCAACGACTGGCTAACGCTTGGAGAACTCGCCGCGCTCATACCGATCCTCGGAATGGGGGTCCGCAGACAGAAGCGGCTACGACGAGTCCTGGCTCCGCCGATTCTCGTCCTGGTTGCGTATCGAAGCGTCGTTGGTCAGTCGTTGTCCAACGCGTGGGGATACATCGCGTTCTGGACCCTGGCCTTAGCGGCCGCCTGGCTGGTCGGAGATGCGTTCGCTCGCAGCCGCGCCGCCCAGCGGCTGGAGGCGGAGGCGGCTCTGGCGGAGCAACGCACCCAGATCGCAAGGGATCTGCACGATGTCGTCGCTCATGACCTCAGCAACATGTCCCTCCGAGCGCAGCACGCGCTCCTGTCCGGCACGTCCGCCACCGATGACTTGGAGTACTTCGCCCAGACATCATCGAAGTGCGTTGACGACATTCGACGCCTACTGCGACTCCTGCGTGCCAACAGTGTGCCGAATAGCGCTGAACCCTGGCAGGAGCCAGACATCCAAGGCACCCTGTCCAACCAAATGGAGCGACTGCGCTCGGCGGGATTTGCGGTCACGGCCCAGATCGAAGGTGATATCAGCGTCCTGACAGGAACAATCCCCCACACGGTGCTCGGCATCCTTGTGGAGTCCTGCAACAATATCCTGCGCCACGCGGACGCCGCCGAGCCCTGCGTTATCCTCATGACCCGCACAGAGGCCCAACTTGATCTTGCCGTCATCAGTTCTGGCGAGGGCGAGTTGACCCGAAAGCCAGGACGCCTCGGCATCATCGGGATGCAGGAGCGCGCTGAGGCAGCCGGAGGCGCCTTGAGCATCCAGAACGCCAACGAGAAGTGGATTGTGAGCGCGTCGTTCCCAATCTGGACCTTGGCCTCAGCAAGGCCGGTCCATGGCTGACATCACGGTACTCGTCGTGGACGACGACCACTTCGTTCAGCAAACCCTGGCGTCCCTCGTGGATCGCGCGCCGGGCCTGGTCTGCGTCGGCTGCTGCTCCAACGGCGCCGAGGCGGTCGAATTCGTTGCCGCGCATCCGGTCGACGTCGTGATCATGGACGTGCGGATGCCGGTCATGGACGGCTTCGACGTATGCCGCGCGGTCAAGGAGAACCCCCGGACGAAGGACGCAAAAATCCTAATGATTTCCGGCGCTCTGGACGAAACCGCCGTGGAATGGGCCATGCTCTGCGGCGCGGAGGACACTCTCCAGAAACCGTTCGACGGCGAAGAATTGCTGGACAAGATCACCGAAATGGCCACTCGGGCCGGTTGACCCCCGACCCCAGCATCGACCGGTGGCCTGGGAGGGTGCCATCTCCGGATTCCCTCCTTCCACGAACCCATCGAAATAGGCGCAAATCGGCGCCACACTAGTTTTGCGGAACAAGGGATCTTCAGTGGCCGGGACCTCGTTTAATTGGGATCCCGCACGGGGAACCATCCAAGCGGCGTGGAGGCGGCATGGCGCGAATTCTTCTTGCGGACGACAATCTGGAAATCGCCAAAATGATGCGGGACGCCTTGGAGGACGGCGGGCACGAAGTGAGGTGCGTTCACGACGGATGCCAGGCGCTCAAAATCGCCATGAACGAGGATTTCGACTTCTACGTCCTCGACGTGCGCATGCCGATGTTGGACGGCTACAGCCTCACGTTGAGCATCAAAAGGAAATTCCCGGGGCGGAGAGTCCTTCTCGTCACGGGTCTGGATCCCAAGAAATACGAAGTCATGGCCAACGCCGCCGGCGCCGACGCCACTCTCCAAAAACCCTTCGCCATGCCCGATATGATTGATCTGGTGAACGGACTCCTCCCGTGATGAACGAAGCAACGGAGGTTTTTACCTCGATTCGCTTTCCAGCCCTTTCACCACCCCGATGAAATACCCGACGGTGCGGCGCGGGTTGCTGCCGCTCTTCTGGGCGATGATCTCGTAGGCCTGGTCGACCTTCGCCCTCCCGTATTCGTCTTCTAGGCCGATGAACATCTCCGCCGCCGACGCGTCCGAGTCCGCGTAAACGAGAGCCAGGCATCGTCGCGCCCGGGCCAGCTTGTCCGCGCCGCATCGGGCCGCCAGGTCATTCCATTTCCGTTCCAGAGCCGCCGGATCGTAAAGGGGAAGCGGCGTGTAGACGCTGGGCTTGCGGGGTTCACCGCCGTTCCGGTCCAACATGTCGAACACCACCTTCACCAAGTTCGTCCGCCTCAACTCGGTGGTGCCCTTCGACACGAACAAAGCCGACACCCCGTTCTCCCGGGAAATTTCCCGCTCGGGCAAGGACCACGACGGCCGGGTATTGGACGCCGCCGAATACCGGCGATTTAACAGGAATAGGACTTTCCCCGGCAACCGCAGCGAGCGGTTCCATCCCCACGTCCAATACTCGGGCGGTAGGCCCACCGCCGCCCCCGTCGATGGAAGGATCTCCAGATGGATACCGCTCCCCTCCGGGAATTCGAAGCGGACCAGTCCGTAGCTGTCCCGCAGCCGCCCCAGGACCCGGCGGATTCCCAGCCGCCTCGGCCGCGTCGTCAACCCGGTCATCCCCAGCTCCTCCGCCAAGACCGTCTCGTCCACGTCGAACGCCGGCGTCCCCGCGCCCCGTTTCAGCAGGAACAAATACGCATCGAAGGACCGCTCATCCCCGTTCGCCACCATTGTTCCCAGCCGCTTCGGATCCGTCAGGAAAGACAGGGGCACCAGCGCGGCGGGCGGCTCCTCGGGCAAGGTCCGCCGACCGATTCGGCGCATGTCCGCGAGGGCGGCCTTGGCCGCGTCCGCGTCCCGCGCCAAAAGCGCTCCTTCGACGTTGGAGGACAGCGCGGCCTCGCTCCAGTTGAACGACCCCGCGATCACGACGGAATCGTCCACCACCACGGTCTTGGCGTGGACCACCCTGGGAGAACTGCTGAAGAAGACGTCCACTCCCCCGCCCCGCAGCGCGTCATACGCCGATCGGTTCCGATCCTCCTGAGGCAAGGCGACCCCGTCCTCGAAACTGACGGCGCTGTCGAGGAGCACTTCCACTTTGACTCCCCGGCGTCGGGCATCCATCAGCGCCTCCGCCAGCCGCGAGGTTTTGGCGTCCGGCCGGTCGGAGAGGTTGAATAGGTAGAGGCAGACGGAAACGGAGGAGGTGGCCTTGTGGATCTCGGCCGCGACGGCGTCGAAATAATCGGCGGTGGAAAGGTACCGAACCTCTCCCGCCCGAGCGGGAACGCTCAAGGCGAGAAGAGCCACGAAAAGGAGTGACGATCGTCCGCGCGACATGCCGCCATTCTAGCAGGGGTTGCGAACGAGGGAAAGAAGCGCAAGACTACCCCAAAAGATCAGGTAAAGCTGTGTCTTTTTGGCCTCCCCCTTTGAAAAAGGGGGATCGAGGGGGATTTGATTTTTGGCGCCAACCGACGGAGAAATCCCCCCTCACCCCCCTTTTTCAAAGGGGGGAACACCTGGCGGGAACAAACATCCTTTTTCACCGTTTCGGTGAAGTCACTCCGACGGATAATTATCTTTACGTGAGGATTTGGGAGACTACGGCATCCGACCATGGACAAAAACTCTCTCCTCCTGGTGACCGGCGCCACGGGCTACGTGGGCGGCCAGCTCTTGAAGGCCCTTGAAAAAGACGGGCGGCGCGTGCGCTGCCTGGTGCGGAACCCGGACACCCTGGCGCCGCCGGCCGGACGAAACACCGAGGTCCTTTCCGTCGACGTTTTGGACGGCAAGAACCTCGTCCTCGCGTTGGACGGCGTCCACACGGCCTATTATTTCATCCATTCCATGACCAGTATCGGCGATTTCGCCGTCGAAGACCGCCGCTGCGCCCGCAATTTCGGCAACGCGGCCCGGGAAGCGGGGGTGAAGCGGATCATCTACCTCGGCGGACTGGGGGACGATTCGGACGGACTTTCCCCCCACCTGAAAAGCCGTCACGAGGTGGGGGACGTGCTGCGCGAATCCGGGGTTCCCGTCGTCGAGTTCCGGGCCTCCGTCGTCATCGGGGCCGGCAGCCTGTCTTTCGAATTGATCCGGAGCCTGGTGCAGCGCCTGCCCGCCATGATCACTCCCCGATGGGTGAACAACCCCACCCAGCCCATCGGCATCGGAGACTTGCTTCAATATTTCCTGGCCGCCCTGGACCTTCCCGATGGAGGGAACCGCCTCTTTGAGATCGGAGGGCCCGACGTCGTTTCCTACGGGGATTTGATGAAGGAATACATGCGTCAACGAGGCGTTAAACGTCTCATGATCCCGGTGCCGTTTTTCACCCCGAGGATGTCCGGGGTTTGGCTGAAACTCGTCGCGCCCAGCTACGCCCGCGTCGGGGAGAAATTAATTGAGAGCTTGCGAAATCCCACCGTGATCCGGGACCCCTCCGCCCTGAGCGCGTTTTCCATCCGGCCCAAGGGAGTCAAGGAAACCATCTCCCGGGCGTTGACGGAGGAGGACGTCGGTTTCGCCTCGACGCATTGGACCGAAGCCTTCCGCCTCCGGCGGAACCTGCGTCGATGGGGCGGCGCCATCCTCGGATCGAGGATCGTGGACCACCGGCGCGTCTTCGTTCCGGCGACCCCGGAGGAAGCCTTCCGCTCCATCCAACGGATCGGAGGGGACCACGGATGGTATTTCGCCGACTTTCTTTGGGATTTCAGGGGAATTTTGGACCGAATCGCGGGAGGTCCGGGAATGAGGGGAAGGGTCCACCCCGTCGAATTAAAAACCGGGGATACGATCGATTTTTGGCGGGTCGAATACTTTGAACCCGGGAAGGAACTCCTGCTGCGGTCGGAGCTGAACCTGCCCGGCCGAGCCTGGCTCCAATTCGAAATTATGCCGGTGGAAGGCGGGAGCCTGATCGGACAGACGGCCCTGTATGACCCCATGGGCCTCTTGGGTTTTTTAGCCTGGTACGTGCTCTACCCGTTCCACATGATGATCTTCGCCGGGATGATCCGCGCCGTGGCCCGCCGGGCGGAAGAACCGGTTTAAACTCCCAACGGCTCAAGCTCAGGCGAGCCGGCCACCATGAATTTGGGTGGCCAGCGTCGCCTGCAGCGCGTGGTTGGGCGATCTAATGATTTCAAAGGCTTTTTTCATAGCATCAAATCGGTCATGAAATTCAATTCCCTCTTCCGTGAATTTATCCATTAGTATTTGATGGTATTTTGATCGAAGGGTGCTGACTTCTTCTTTTGAGGTGGGTTCTGAATCGGGGATTTGATCGTCGAGCAAAACTAAATCCGTATAAATTTGGGCGATTTCAAAAAGCGTCATAATTCCTCATTGGCAATGCGATAGGCGATTCGAGTGGCGTGATCTCTGTCTTTAATATTTATGCCTTGTTCTTTGAGCAGGGTAATAAACTTCCAGTGAAGGTCCGCTCGCCTTTCTTCAAGCGATTGAATCTTTTGCGGGTCGTTTGTTTTCTCGATCTTTTCGATGACACCAATGTATTCCTTCGCCAGATCAAACAGGTTTTCTTTCATGAATTGTCATCGTTGATATTATAACACGCCCTGAGGAATGTTCTCATCATTGTTTCGCCCAACGATTGATTGGCCGCAAACTCCATTTCCTGGTTTCAGAAGGGTGGTTAGCGGTCGGTATAGCTGAAATTCACGATATAATTAA
>PMLF01000294.1 GCA_003158755.1 Elusimicrobiota bacterium
GGCGCCGAGATCGCCCGGACCGAGTGGCAGAAGGAAGGCCGGGTGCCCCTGCAGACGCTCCGCGCCGACATCGATTACGGTTTCACCGAGGCGCACATCAACATGGGCCTCATCGGGGTTAAGTGTTGGGTGTTCCGAAAAGAGCTTTTCCGAAAAACCGACGCCGACCTCATGGAAGAGGTCCGGGTGATCGAGAAGGAAAAGATCGAGGAGCTGGCTCGCCAGGCGGAGGTTCAGGTCGCCGAGGTTCCGCTCGTCCCCCTCGAGCCCGCCGCCGAGACCGAGATCATTGAAGAAGTCGTGATGAAGGAAATTGAAGATCAGGAAGCCGATCTCCGTCGCCGCGAGGGCGCCGGAGAGAGGAAGGAGTAATTCCATGCTGATGCCCTCGCGCGTCAAATATCGCAAGTCCCAGCGCGGCCGCATGAAAGGCCGCGCCAAACGGGGAACCACCGTGGCGTTCGGCGAGTTCGGCCTTCAGGCCCTGGAATGCGCCTGGGTGACCGCCCGGCAGATCGAGTCCGCCCGGGTTTCGATCATGCGCTTCCTTAAAAAGGGCGGAAAAGTGTGGATCCGGATTTTCCCGGATAAGCCCGTTTCCAAGAAACCCGCCGAGACCCGCATGGGGAAAGGAAAGGGCAACCCCGAGTTTTGGGTCTGCGTCGTTAAACCCGGCCGTATCCTATTTGAAATCGAAGGCGTCACCGCGGAAGTGGCTAAGGCCGCATTCATCCTGGCAGGCCACAAGCTTCCCATAGCCACGCAGTTCGTGGCGCGCGAGCGCGCGTAAAGGACCGTTCCTATGGCGAAGAATAAAATCGATTACGTGGGGTTGACCGAGATCGAACTGCGCAATCTCCTCACCGATTCCCGCGAGAAAGTGTTTCAGTTGAAGTTCCAGAACGCTACGGCGCCGATCAAGAACCCCCACGAAATCGCGGCGGCCAAGCGGACGGTGGCGCGTTGCATGACCCATTTAAGACAGTTGGACTTGAAAAAAGCGGCCGGGGTGAAGAAATGACGTCCCCTGAGGCCCAACGAGAGATTCCTATGACGACCGACCAAACGCAGAAACCGGCGCCCGCCGAAGATCGGGCCCGTCGTAAGACTCTGGAGGGCTGGGTCCTCTCCGACGCGATGGACAAGACCCGCGTGGTCCGCATTGTGAGGCGGTACCGGCACTCCCTCTACGGGAAGGTTCTCACCGGTTACACCAAGGTGCACGCCCACGACGAAACGAACGATTCCAAAAAGGGCGACCGCGTGCTCATCGCCGAGACGCGCCCGCTCTCCAAGCTCAAGCGCTGGCGGGTGGTGAAGGTCCTCGACCGCGCCTCCGTCGGACAGAACGTGGAGGCGGCCTCGTGATCCAGGAGAAAAGCATTTTAAAGGTGGCGGACAACTCCGGCGCCCGCGTGGTGCGGGTGTTCCGTATGTTGGGCGGCTTCAAGCGAAGGTACGCCTATCTGGGCGACGTGGTGATCGCGTCGGTGCAGAACGCCCTGCCCGAATCCCCCATCAAGAAGGGCGACATTGTGAAGTGCGTCCTCGTGCGCACCCGCAAGGAGCGCCGCCGCCCCGACGGGTCCTACGTCCGGTTCGACGACAACGCCGCCGTGGTGATCGACGACAACGGTGAGCCCAAAGGCACCCGCATCTTTGGCCCGATCGCGCGCGAACTGCGCGATAAGAACTACACCAAAATCATTTCTCTCGCCCCCGAGGTCGTCTGATGCTCCACATAAAAAAGAAAGATAAGGTCGTCGTCCTCTCCGGCAAAGACAAGGGCAAGCAGGGGGAAGTGATCGAGGTGGACGTCAAGAAGGGCCGGGTCCTGGTGGCGAAGGTGAACATGGTCAAGCGACATGCCAAAGCCACGCAGATGGAGCCCGCGGAGATCAAAGAGAAGGAAGCCTACCTGTCCCTCTCCAAGGTGATGTTGGTCTGCCCCAAGACGGGCCGGCCCACGCGCGTCAAGTTTGAAAAGCTTTCCGACGGGACCAAGGTCCGCGTCAGTCTCGCCTCGGGCGAGACGGTCGGCTGATGTTCGCCGCATCCTATTCGAGAGGTCCTTTGAATGCCCGCTGAACAAGCTCTGAGCGTCCACGAGTCTCGCCTGCAGAAACAGTACCGGCAAACGGTCATCGCCGAGATGATGAAGAGGTTCTCCTTCACCAGCCCGATGCAGGTCCCCCGGCTCCTGAAGATCGTCGTTAACATGGGCGTCAACGACGCCCGGGAGAACGCCAAGGCCATCGACGTGGCGGCGGAAGACCTGGCGGCCATCGTCGGCCAGAAGCCCCAGGTGCGCCGCGCCAAGAAGTCCATCTCCAACTTCAAGCTGCGGGAAGGGATGGCCATCGGCGTGCGCGTGACGCTGCGGGCAGTGCGCATGTATGAATTTTTGGACCGGTTGGTGAACGTCGCCATCCCCCGCATCCGAGACTTCCAGGGGTTGGACCCCCGGCGGGGTTTTGACGGGCGGGGAAACTACAACCTGGGCCTGTCCGAACAGTATGTATTTCCCGAGGTTAATTTGGAGAAGTCCGATAAAACCCGCGGCATGAACGTCACTTTGGTGACGAACGCGGGAGAGGACGCCCCCGCCCGGGAGTTGCTGGAGCTATTGGGGATGCCGTTCAAGAAACCGGCAGCCGGCAAGTAAGGAGACGATTTCATGGCCACCACCGCTTGGGTCGCGAAGATGAAGAAAGCTCAGAAATACGCGGGGCGCCACCGCAACCGTTGCCGTCTCTGCGGGCGGGCGCGGGCGTTCTACCGGGACTTCGGATTATGCCGCATCTGCTTCCGCAATATGGCGCTCCGGGGCGAAATCCCCGGCGTCACGAAATCGAGCTGGTAAGAAAAGCTTTCAGCTGTCAGCTTTCGCTGTCAGCAAAAAAATTGAAAAACCGGTTTGGCTGAACGCTGAAAGCTGACCGCTGGTTGCTAAGAGGAGTTATGAGCCAAGATCCGATCGCCGACATGTTTGCCCAAATCAGCAACGCGAACCATAAATTCATGGAACGGGTGGATATGCCCGCCTCCAAAGTCAAGAAAGAGATCGCGCATTTATTGAAGGAAGAAGGGTACATCTCCGAATATAAACTTATGCCGGATCGCAAGCAGGGAACCCTCCGGGTGACCCTTAAATATCTGCCCAACAAAGGGCGTGCCATCCTCGGCCTCCGGCGCGTCTCTCGGCCCGGTTTGCGGGTGTACCGCGGTTCCGAGCAGCTTCCTAAAGTCCGGGGGGGGCTGGGGATGACCATCGTCTCCACTCCGAAGGGTTTGCTATCGGATCATAAAGCCCGCAAGACGAACTTGGGCGGCGAAGTGATCGCGCAGATTTGGTAAGGAGAATTTATGAGCCGATTAGGTAAAAAACCGGTACCCATTCCGGAAAAAGTGAAAGTTTCGGTTTCCGGGCCATCGGTTTCGGCCGCAGGACCTCTCGGGACGCTGACCCGCGGGCTTCCCGATGGAATCAACGCCCGCGTCGATGGAAAGACGGTGCTGGTTTCCCGCCGGGACGACACGCCGACCCAGAAGGCGCTCCACGGCACTTGGCGCAAGCTCATCTTGAACATGGTGGACGGCGTGAACGCCGGTTTCACCAAAGAATTGCGGATCGAAGGGGTCGGTTTCCGCGCCACCCAGATCGGAACGAAGATTTCGATGACACTCGGTTTCTCCCATACGGTGGAATATACGCCGCCGGCAGGAGTCAAGATCGGGGTGGACCCTAAGCAGACGATTTTGACGATTTCGGGAGCCGACAAGGAAGCGGTGGGCCGCGTGGCGGCGGAGATCCGTCTTTTCAAGCCCCCCGAGCCGTATAAAGGGACGGGAATCCGATATTCCGACGAGCACGTTCGCCGCAAGGCCGGCAAGGCCGCCGCCGGCGCGGGTGCCGCCGGCGCGGGCGCCGGGGGAGGAAAGAAATGAGCCTGAAGAATCCCAAAGAGCGCGAAGCGTTCCGGAAACTACGGACCCGCCGCAAGATACTGGGTACGGCGGATCGTCCCCGCCTAACTGTGTTTCGGTCCTCAAAACACATTTATGCCCAGGTCATCGACGATGCGAAGGGCCGCACGCTGGCCGCCGCCTCGACCCCGGAACTGGATAAGACGGGGAAGATCGAAACCGCGAAGGAAGTCGGTCTCTTGATCGCCCAAAAGGCGAAAGCCGCTAAAGTGGAAGCGGTCGTGTTCGATCGGGGAGCGCTCCCTTATCACGGCCAGGTGAAAGCTCTGGCCGACGGCGCCCGAGAGGGCGGATTGAAGTTTTAATAAATTAGCTATCGGCTGTCAGCGGTCAGCTGTCAGCGAAACATAAAAATTCGCATTTTGAGTGTGTGCG
>PMLF01000036.1 GCA_003158755.1 Elusimicrobiota bacterium
ACCTGGATCCGGGGGTTCATCTCGATGAACACGTATCGCCCGTCCGGAGAGAGCAGGAACTCCACGGTGCCGGCGTTGACGTAGCCGATCGCCCGGGCGAAGGCCACCGCGTGTGCGCACATCTGCTCGCGCAGGGCCGGGTCAAGGTTGGGCGCCGGGGAGATCTCGACAACCTTCTGGTGCCGGCGCTGGACGGAGCAATCCCTCTCGGGGAAGCTCACGACGTTGCCGTGCTGATCGGCGAGGATCTGGACCTCGATGTGGCGCGGCCCCTCGATGTAGCGCTCGATGTAAACGTCGCCGTTGCCGAAAGCCGCCTTGGCTTCGTTTTGGGCGGCGACGATGCCGTCTTTGAGCAGCGAGGATTCCCGGACGATCCGCATGCCTTTTCCGCCGCCGCCGGCCTTGGCCTTGACGAGCAGGGGGAACCCGATCTTCTTGACCAGCTTCTCCAGCCCTTTCCGGTCGTCGACGTCGATGAGCCCGTCGGAACCGGGCACCAGGGGCACGCCGTATTTGGCCACGGTCTCCTTGGCCACCGCCTTGTCGCCCATCTTCTGGATGGCTTCTTTGGAGGGGCCGATGAAATGGATCCCGCAACTTTCGAGCACTTCGGCGAAATGGGTGTTCTCGGACAGGAAGCCGTAGCCGGGGTGGACGGCGTCGGCGCCGGTGATCTCGGCCGCGGAGATGATGGCGGGGATGTTGAGGTAGCTCTCGACGGAGGGGCCGGGTCCGATGCAGACCGATTCGTCGGCATACCGGACGTGGAGGCTCTCGCGGTCGGGCTCGGAATGCACGGCGACGGTGGCGATGCCCAACTCCCGGCAGGCGCGGATGACGCGGACGGCGATTTCGCCGCGGTTGGCGATTAATATTTTTTTGAACATGAGAAATTCAGCGATCCGCTTTCAGCGGTCAGCTTTCAGCAAACATAAAAATCGGTTTGGCTGAACGCCGAGAGCTGACGGCTGATGGCTGCTATTTAACCTCCACTTCAAAAATTTTCTGCCCATATTCGACGGGCTTGCCGTTGTCGACCAGGATCTTGACGATGTGTCCGGCGACGTGGCTGGTCACGTCCCGGGGAACTTTCATGGCTTCGACGACGCCCACCTTGTCGCCGGATTCGACTTCCTCGCCTTCCACCACCAGGGGCGGCCGGTCCTTGGGCGCCCGAAGGAACGTGCCGACGAAGGGGGCGGTGATGAATTGGGTCTTGGAGGGGGGCGGCGCGGACGGCTTGGCCGGCTTGGCGGGCGGGGGCGGCGGCGCCGGACGGCGGGTGAAAGCGATCTTCTGATCCCCCTCCTCCCACATGACTTCCGAGAGGTCCAGCCCCTTGGCGAAGGACACCAGGGCTTCCACCTTTTCTTTGACTCCGTTTTTCTTGCCGGGACCGCTCATACTCTCTCGAGGTATTCCGAGGTGCGGGTGTCCACGCGGACCGAGTCGCCCTCTTTCACGAACAAGGGAACGCTGACCTCCATGCCGTTTTCCAGCGTGGCCGGCTTCACCATGTTGGAAACCGAGTTACCCTTCACGCCCGGCTCCGTGCTGGACACTTTCAACGTGACGCTGGACGGAAGTTCGACGCCGAGGAATTCCTCCTCCAGGTAAAGCGCCTGGCACTCCATGTTTTCCATCAGGAAGCGGGCGCCGTCGCCCACGATTTCCTTGGACACGGGGATCTGTTCGAAATTCTCTTGATCCATGAAAATGAAGTTTTCGCCTTCCTTGTAAAGGTACTGCTTGGTCCGGCGCGCCAGGGACATCTCCTCGAAACGCTCGCCGGACTTGAAGGTGCGCTCGATGGTGGACCCCGTGCGGACGTTGCGCAGTTTCACCCGCAGCATGGCGCCGCCCTTGCCCGGCTTGTGGTGCTGGAACCAGATCACTTGATAGACGGCCCCTTCGAATTCAAAAACGGTGCCGTTGCCCATTTGCGATGTGTCGATCATTCGTTTTTACCTTTGGTCAAAATTTCGTATCCCCGGGAAGTGACTCGGAGGGTATCTTCGATGCGGACGCCGAAGCGGCCGGGCAAATAGATCCCCGGTTCCACGGTCAGGATCATGTCGGACGCCAAGACATCTTGGCTTTTATCTCGGATCCAGGGCGGTTCGTGGATGTCCAACCCCACCCCGTGCCCCGTGCTGTGGACGAAATAACGGCCGTAGCCGGCCTTTTCGATGTATCCCCGGGACGCGCGGTCCACCTCTCCACCCCGATGACCGGGACGGACCGCCTCGAAACCGGCCTTTTGCGCCGATTCCACGATTCCGTAAACCCGTTTGAAACCGGCGGGGATGGTACCGTAATAGAAGGTGCGGGTCAAGTCGGAGCGGTAAGGTCCCACTCGGCAACCCACGTCGAAAAGAACCGCTTGGTTCTTCTTTAGGACGGCTTCGGTCGGATGGTGGTGGGGCAGGGCCGTGTGGGGGCCCACGGCGGCGATCAGCTCGAACCCGATGTCGGAAGCCCCTCTTTTCTCGAATTGGTTCCGGATCATGCGGGCCATTTGGATCTCGGTCATCCCCGCGCGAACGCGGGGGATCATCCATTGGACCGCGGACGCCGTGATTTCTCCCGCCCGGCGAAGGAGATCCAGCTCCTCCGCGTCCTTCACGATGCGAAGCGCCTCCAGCGGATTGGGCGTGGGGAGGAGCCCTTGCGTCGCCAACGCCGCTCCCACTCGGTAAAAGATCTGCTCCGAGTCGAAACCCAACCGCTTCAGGCGGTGCTTCGCCCTCAGTTCCTTGAGGGAAACCGTCAAACGCTGTCCGACGATCAGTTTCACGCCGGAGGTGGATTCCCGGACCTGCTCGGCCAGGAGCGCGGAAGTGAAGATCCACGTCCCTTTGGCCGTCACCAGACAGAAGAGACCCTCGGATTGAAATCCCGTCAAATACAAAATGTCCGAAATCCCCACGAAGAGATAGCCGTCCAGTTTCTTATCGGCCAACATTCCCGCCAATCGTTTGCGTCGGAGCTTACTCACCCATCCGTAATTAGGGCTACATGATGGGAGCCCCATTTTGTCCGGGTTCAAGGCGCGACGAGGGCTCATAGCGGGGCTATGTAACCGAGGAGCAACGAAGAAGCCGGGCAAAAGGGGGCTCCCCCTTCGGGGCCGGGCGCTTTTGGGCGGCTTCTGCGTCGCTCGTCCCTTACGTGCCACCGGCACGCAGCACTCCTCGCTCCTTGAACCCGCGCAAAATCGCCCGGCCAGCATGTAACCCTAATTACGGATGGGTGAGTATAGTCGGTCACATTCCCACCTCGGATAAAACGTCCTCCACCATCGGAAGGGGCACCCCTTCAACCACCTCCGCCTTGGACCACCCGAAAGGCACGACGAACCGCGACGCGCCTTTTTTGTCCCGGGCCATGGCCGCCAGGACCTTGGCGCGGGAGACCGGACGGCGTGCCCGCGCGGGAAGTCCCCATCGCCGGACGAGATCGTCCACGGCGGCCACCTCGGACCCTTTAAAAGTTCTCAGGCGGGCGCCTAGGCGCGCCGCCGCGCACATCCCGACGGCGACCGCCTCGCCGTGGGTGTAGGACGAATATCCCGTCGCCGTTTCCAACGCGTGTCCGAACGTATGGCCCAAATTCAGGATTTCGCGCAACCCCTTCGTCTCCCGCTCGTCGGCGGACACCACGCGGGCCTTGCACGCGGCGGCGCGGGTCACGACTTCGGCCAGAAGCGCCGGCTTCCGGCGCAGGGAATCGAGGGTTTCCGAGCGCATGATTTCCAGGAGGCGCCGGTCGGCGATAAGGCCGTATTTGACGACCTCGGCCGCGCCGGTCCGCCATTCCCGGTCGGGAAGGGACTTGAGGACGCTCAAGTCCATCCACACGAGGGCCGGCTGCCAGAACGCCCCCACCAGGTTTTTCCCCTCGGGCAGGTCCACTCCGGTCTTCCCGCCGATGGAAGCATCCACCATCGCCAGGAGCGTCGTCGGGACCTGCGCGACGGGAACGCCCCGCAAATAGGTGGCGGCCGCGAACCCAACGACGTCTCCCGTCACGCCGCCGCCCAAGGCGACGACAACGCTTTTGCGGTCCAACCGCGCGGCCAAGGCGGCCTTGTAAATCTTCGCCACCGTCCCGAGGTTCTTGTGGCGCTCGCCGTCCGGGATGGTTAGGAGCTCGGCCTCGAACCCCGCGGCGTTAAGGCCTTTGAGGACCGCCGGGGCGTATCGTCGGGCCACGGGGCCGGGCGCGACGACCAAAGCCCGCCGGCCGGCCGCGAACCGGGCGAGGGCCCGCCCCAAACCTTTCAGGGACGCGCCGATATGAACTCCGCAGCTTCGCTCGTTCGACAACCGCACCGAAACGATCTTTTCCATGGGGTCCTTTTCGAGAAGGGGATGCGATGGAGACGGGGTTCCCGGGCGCCGTCCGGCGGATTATGAGACTGTTGCGAAACTGGTTTCCCCCCTTTTTCAAAGGGGGAGGAA
>PMLF01000148.1 GCA_003158755.1 Elusimicrobiota bacterium
CAGGTAGATGCGCACGCGGGACGGCCCCTGAGGCTCGACGGGAACCTCCACGAGCGCTCCCGGCTCTTGAGTTCCATCAAAGACGGTCTTCTCCCCGTTATCATCCCGCAAAACAATTTTGACTTTAATTCTCTCTCCGCCCGCCGGAACCTGGTAGCGCACCCATTTGGCTGTGGAGGCCTTGGAACCCACCTGGGCCGCGACCACCGACAGTTGCACCGACTGCCCGGGGGTGAGGACCGTGTCGGGCGGCGGCGTCTGTTTGACCACCGTCCCCGGGGCGAGGTCCGTCCGCGGATCATCGGACGCTTCGATGCGGAGGCCCTTCTCTTCCGCCCAGGAACGGGCCAGGGATAACGGCTGATTAACGAAACCCCCCATGAGGAGAGTGCCTTCGGGCGGGGGACCTTTGGACACCTTCATATCCACCATTTGGCCCCGCCCTCCGACGACGCCGGCGGCGGGGCTTTGCTCCAATACTTCCCCCTGCGGATGGTTTTGAGAATAGGCCTGGGTGAGGGCGCCGGGCGCCATGCCCGCCGCTCGGAGTAGGTTTTGTGCGTCGGAGAGCGTTTTTCCCGTCAGTTCCGGCACGAAGGAGACTTGGCCTCCGCTGGAAAGGGTCACGCGGATGACCCGCCCTTCCCGCACTTTAAGCCCCGCGGGCGGGGCCTGGCGCAGGATCGCTCCGGCGGGCAGATTTTCGTCGAACTCCACGCCTTCTTTCGCGAGGGAGAGTCCCAGCGGGGATACGATGTCCAGGGCCTGCTCGAGTTTTTTTCCCGTCACGTCCGGGACGATCACTTCTTTCCGGGTGTGGAGGACCGCGTTCAGAGTCCACTGGAAGGAACCGATGGAGACGACCGCGAGGAAAAGGACCAGCAGGAAGAGGGTCATCCCCGGACGGCGCCGGAGCGCCTCCACGGATTGACCCATCCGGGCGGATAGAGCCGCCAAACGATTCGGGCGGGGACGATCGGAAACGGGAGGATAGTCGAACATAGGAAGGTATATTACAAAACGGCTTGCGGCCCGCCCAGCTGCCCGCACCCGGCGGAGATGTCCCGCCCTTGAGGCTTGCGCACGCGGACGAAGATGCCCCGGTCCACCAGGACTTTCTCGAAGGCGCGGACGACCGCCTCGTCGGAAGGTTGATAGGGCAATTCCGGAACGGGGTTGTAGACGATGAGGTTGACCCAGGCTTTTTTCTCCCTCAATAAATTCGACAACCGCTGGGCCTCCCGCTCGGAATCGTTGATCCCCTTGAGCATGATGTACTCAAAGGTCACCCGGCCGTCGCCCATCCCTTTCTGGAAAACCCACGCCGCTTTGAGAACTTCTTTTATGGGCCAGTGGGAGGCCTTGGGCAGAAGCTTCGCCCGGGTTTCATCGTCGGCGGCATGGAGGCTGATGGCCAGGTTGATCTTCGGGCCCTCGTCGGCCAGCTTCAGCATCTGGGGCACCAAGCCGCACGTGGACAACGTCAGGTGCCGCGCGCCGATATTAAAGGCCAAGGGCGAACGGAACGCCCGGAGGGAGGCGAGAACGTTGTCGTAGTTGGCCAGCGGTTCTCCCATTCCCATGAAAAGGAGGTTGCCGATCCTTTTTCCGGTCAACTCTTCCGCCAGGAAGACTTGGTCGATGATTTCGGCCGCGGTCAGGTTGCGCTGGAACGGCGTCCGGCCCGAGGCGCAGAAAACGCACGCCCACGCGCAACCCGCCTGAGTGGAGAGGCACAGGGAGTAACGGGCCGGCTCCCCGTCGTCGTCGGGCCGGCCCGGCAGGAACACCGCCGGGATCAATACCCCGTCCGCGGCGCGGAAGAAAAGGCGCTCGGTTCCGTCAACGGTGGAAGCTTCCCGGTGGTCCAAAACCAGCGTCCGCAGGGTGAACCGTTTCTCCCAATCTTCCCGCAGGGCGGCCGGGAGATTTGTCATCTCGGAAAAGGTCTTCGCGCGTTTCAGGAAAACCCACTCCTGCACTTGTCGGGCGCGGTACGTCAGGGCCGGGGTCAGACTCAGGGCGCGGAACCATTCGCCGAAGGGAATATCCAAGAGGGCTTTGCGTTCGGCGTCCGGAGCGGCTGGTTCAATGGGATCGGTCATGCTTTTCTCCTCAATCGAGCGATGAAAAACCCGTCGGTGCCGTGTTGATCGGGTCGCAACCGGACAAAACCGTCGGGGGAAACCAAAGCGACCGGCAAGGGCGGAGCATCGGCCGCGAAATCCCTTCGCTCCGCCAAAAAGGCGCCCACGACGCCCTCGTTTTCTTCCG
This sequence comes from Elusimicrobiota bacterium, assembly GCA_003158755.1. Classification (GTDB taxonomy): domain Bacteria; phylum Elusimicrobiota; class Elusimicrobia; order FEN-1173; family FEN-1173; genus FEN-1173. Next base: position 2,275 of record PMLF01000148.1, read on the forward strand.
GCTCCATCGTGCAGGTGGCATATACCAAGACGCCGCCGGGTTTCACCGCCTGAGCCGCCGCGCGAAGGATTTCTCCCTGCAAAACAGGAAGGCGGCGAGAGACATCCTCTTCGCTCACGGCCCACTTGATGTCCGGGCGTCGGCGGACGGTCCCCAACCCTGAACAGGGCGCGTCGACGAGGACCCGGTCCGAATCGGGCCAACCGCCCCGACGAAGGTCTCCCTCCGCCGTTTCAACGCCATCCAGCCCGAGCCGACGGAGGTTTTGCTTGGATCGCGCGAGGCGCTCGCCGTCCGTGTCGACGGCGATCACCCGGCCCCGCCCTTCCAAGCGTTCCGCGACGTGTGCCGTCTTGCCGCCGACGCCGGCGCAGGCGTCCAAAATCAATTCTCCCGGCCGGGGGTCCAAGGCGGACACGGCCAACTGGGCCGCCTCGTCCTGAACGGAAAAAAAACCTTCGAGAAACGCGGCGCTCTCCAAAAGAGAAAAAAACCTTCCGACCCGGACTCCGTCGGGGGATATCGGGGACGAGGCCGCTTCATGACCTTCCGCCCGGAGCCCGGCGGCTAGAGCCTCGGGAGTATTCTTCCGCCGGTTGGCCCGGAGCGAGAAAGGGGGCTCCGCGTTCCCCGCTTCCAAAACCTTTTCCGCCTCCGTACCCCAACGCGCTATCCAACGCCGGACCAGCCATTCAGGGTGGGAATGCTTCAAGGAAAGGTGCGTCACGGGATCGACAGGCCAGGGAGGAGGACCTTGACGCTGAAGGGCGCGGAGAACGGCGTTCACGAGGCCTTTCGCCTTCGGTCCGGCGAGGGGGACGGTTTCGTTCACGGCCGCGTACGCCGGGAACCGGTCCCCCGCGAAAAGGAGTTGAAAAGCCCCCAGCCGCAATGCCGCCCGCACGGACGGATCGAGGGAAGCGAAGGGTCTGGACGTTAGGGGAGTCAGCGCCCAGTCCAACGTGTTCAACCGCCGGACGACTCCCATCGCCATGTCTCGGGCGAGTGCCTTGTCCGCCGGCGAAGAGTCTCCGCCCCTCTGGTCCAATAGGTTGCGGAGAGATTCCTTCGATCGCTCGTAAGCCGCGAGCGCCCGGTGAGCGAGTGTCCTCGAGTTAATACGCGCCTTGGCGGAGACGAGCGATGCGGTCTTCCAGGGGCGGGTGGGTGGAGAAAAACTTCCGAAGCCCCTGGGGCCGTTCGGCGATCTTGAAAGCCGCCAAAGACGGCTGACGGTTATCCACCAAAGCCACGGTACGGCCGAGGGCTTCCAGAGCCGAAATCATCTTCTCGCGGCCGGCCAGGCGGGCGCCGCCGGCGTCGGCCCGGAATTCCCGCCACCGGGAGAAAGAGGCCACGACGATCATGCCCAGGATGCTGAACAATATTTCCAAGACGATGGTCACGGCGAACTGGATTCCGAAACGGGCTTTTTGGTCGAACCGCTGGCTCACGGCGTAGGCGATGATGCGGGCGAAGAACATGACGAAGGCGTTGATGACGCCTTGGATGAGCGTCATGGTGACCATGTCGCCGTTGGCGACGTGGGTGATCTCGTGGCCCAGGACGGCTTCGATTTGGGGCTTCTCCATGCGCTGGAAGAGGCCGGAGGAAACGGCCACCAGCGCCCGGCTCTTCGTCGGGCCCGTGGCGAAAGCGTTGACCTCGGGGCTGTTGTACACCCCCACCTGGGGCATCCGGGGCAGGCCGGCCGCTTGGGCCAGCCCGTGAACGGTCTGCACCAGCCAGGCGGCGTCTCCGGAGGCCGTGGTCGGATCGATCACTTTAACGCCCATCATCCATTTGGCCATGATCCGCGAGAGCGCCAGAGAGATGAACGCGCCGCCCATGCCCCAGACGAGGCAGAAGATCATGAGGGCTTGATAATCGATGCCTCGGGCCGTCAGGTAAGAATGGACGCCCAGCACTTGGAGGACGATGGAGATCGTCACCAGGACCAAAAGGTTGACGGCCAGGAACAGGAAGATACGTTTCATAAATGCCATTTCAATGCCTCCTAATGATGATAGCCCGCTCACCCTGAGCTTGTCGAAGGGGGAACCGTTCTCAACAGACATTGTTCATGCTTCGACAGGCTCAGCATGAGCGGTGGGTATGTCCAAAATCAAACTTCAAATCGTTCTCCCGGGGACGGACGGAAACCGTTCCAGAAATCGTCGGCGGACATCTCCCGCTTCCCTTCGGGCTGTAGGCGCCGGACCTTGAGCCGCCCGGAACGGCATTGTACCAAAAGCCCCTCGCCCCTCTCCAAGGAAATCAACGTCCCGGGGACCCCTTCGCCGCCGGAAAGAGCGACGGCCGAACGGATTTTGACCGTTTTCCCCCGGAAGCGGGTGAACGCTCCCGGCCACTCATAGGTTCCCCTCACGATACAGGCGATTTGTTCCGCCGTCTTCTCCTCCCAGCGGATGAGGCCGTCCTCTTTCTTGAGCAAGGGGGCGAAAGTGGGCTCGCCCTGCTGGGGTTGCGCCGTGAAATTCCCCGCTTCCAAACCTCGAAAGAGCTCTTCCGTCAATTCGAGCCCCGCCTCCACCAACCGTTCCCGCAAAACGGCGCTGTCGTCCTCGACCCCGACGGTCACCGCTTTTTTCAGATACACCGGTCCCGTGTCGAGACCTTTCTCGATGCGGAAAAGGCTGACCCCCGTCTCCCTCTCGCCGTGGATCAAAGCCCACTGAACGGGTCCGGCGCCGCGATATTTGGGGAGAAGAGAAAAGTGGACGTTGACCAGGCCGAACCGCGGCATATCGAAAATTTCAGGGGGAATGAGCTTGCCGTATGCCACCACGAGCCCCAGATCCAGGGGTCCCAAGGCTTCGAGAGAAAATCCTTTGAGCGTCGCGGGTTGAAATACCGGAAGTCCCAATTTATCGGCGGCGGCTTTGACCGCGGGCGATTGGACGGCGTACCCCCGGCCCGCCGGCTTGTCCGGCGCCGTCACGACGCCCCGGACGGAAGCCAGCGCGGACAGCTTTTCCAAGAACGGAACGGCCACGGCGGGCGTGCCGAAGAATACTACCTTCAACATCCGAATCTCGTTACCGGGCTGAGGCCTCTGGTCCTAGGAAAACGGTGGTCTTTCCGCCCCCAGAGGGGACGGAAAGCCGGCCCGGTTCCAACCGGGCGCGCCAAACGTGCGCCTTCTTGGCGCACGGCGCCCCGTAGAGCCCGGCGCCTCTGGCGCCGGGCGGGTCCGATAGAGGCCTCAGTCCGGTAACGAGTTCCCACCCCCCTCACCAAGTGCCGTCCTTTTTGCGCTTGCGGATCTCCAGCTGGGCTTTGAACTTTTCCGTCAAGGACAGGTGGTCGATCATGAGGACGCCGTCCAGGTGGTCGATCTCGTGCTGAAGGCAGCGGGAGAGCAATCCGTCGGCTTGGATCGACACGGGGAACCCCAACTCGTTCAGCGCGGACACCCGCACCACGGCCGCCCGGGCGATGGTGACCGAGATGCCGGGCAGGGAAAGGCAGCCTTCCGTGGACGCAATGCGGCCCTTCTTTTCTTCAATTTTGGGGTTGATCAGGACCATCGGATTGGGCCGTCCGTCCACGGGAACGTCCACCACCGCCAACCGTAGGGAGACGCCCACCTGGGGCGCCGCGAGACCTATGCCCGGTTCGGCGTACATCAGGTCGAACATGGCGGGGACCAGGGACTTGACCGCCGCGAAGTCCTTGACCGGTTTGGCCTTCCTCTGAAGGACGGGGTCTCCGTATTTGTGAATCTTCAACAAAGGCCCCGATAGGGATTCCATGATTGAATTATAGCTTCTGACCGACGGATTGACAATATATGACAATATTAGTTATGTATTGGGCGAAATAAAAACCGGGACCTTGATCGCGATCCCGGCCCTTGAAACTTTCCTAACCCATCAAATCTTAAAGTCTTTTCCCACCCGGCCTATATCGCCGATCGCCCGTCGAATTTTTTCCAAAACGGGCTCAGGCAAGGTCACGTCTTGCAGCAAGTCTTCCAATTGCTTCTTGGCCCGGAAGGCGCAAGCCACGTCGCCGGCCACTTTCCCCCTCAGAGCGTCCACCATGGAGTTGAAGGAGTCCCTCAATTCGACTAATTCATCCCGCTGTCTAAGAAAAACCTTGTGGGTGAGGTCCCCCTGGGCGACCTCATCGGCCGACCGCTCGAAACGATAGATGGGGCCCGCCACACGGTGAGACAGGAGCAGGCTCGCGTAGACGACGCCGATGAGATAGATAAACAGTTTTAATAAGGTGAAGGGGTCGGCCGGGTTGTAGAGGTCGGACACCTGGACCGTCAGGCCGACTTCCTGGGCGTGACGGTTGATCGTTATGAAAACATCCAATAACATCACTCCAACAGCGATCACGACCGTCCCCGCCACCCACGCGATGAAGCGGTATTGGAGGGGTTTTTTGACGATGTAGGTCCGGCGCTTGTAGGCTTTGACGATCGACATACCGGGTTAGTTTACCCTCTTATCTCCTTACTGTCAACGGCGGTAAAAACCAAAAAAACAGCACAAACATATAAGCCTTGAACGCGAGTACAGGGAAGTCTATAATTAAAAAAACGGATCGATGGGGGAAGCTTTCATGCCGGCAAAACGGAACGACAAAGGATCCATCCTCATCCTCATCGTCCTGCTGGTGGCCCTTTTGGCCTTCATCCCGGTGGGGACGTCCCTATTGGAAACTTCGCGCAAACAGGTGAAGCTCCAAGCCAATTCCTACGCCCAAGCCACGAACGTCGCCCGGGCGGGCTTGACGGACGCGGAGGCATGGTTCCGCATGCAGACGGTCCAACCCGTCGGAAGCACCAAGCTCGGAATGGCCTACCCCGACGCGGCCTTCTATCCTCGCGGGACCTCCGGCTCCCCCAAGGACACCGATGACGAAACCATCGGACTGGTGCGAACGTTCCAACTGGGAGAATCCACCAATTTGTTCGCCCGTTACGAGGTGCAGCGTCAAACGGTCAACAACGTCGTCTATTCCACATCGACCAACGGCCACGCGGTCCACGACATCACCGCCAGCCGGACGCCCCCCCCGGCCCAAAACGGGGATGGGTTGATCTGGTACATCGAAAGCGTGGGCTACGTGTACCAACAAAAGAGCGCCGCTGTCGCCTACAACCAGTCTCCGAACGTCATCGTGGGACGGGCAAGGGTATCGTCGGAACTCCGGCGGATGGGCCTGGTCGATTTCGACGCCGCCGCGGCTATTGTCAACCGGGGCAACATCTCCGTCGGCGCCAACTGCCGCCTCATGGGGGGAAACGGCGCCTACGGCGTCGTCTCCAACTCGGGGTCCGGAAACCCCGCCAACGTCACCGGAAGCCTGGGGGTCGCCACCACCACGGGCACGGCCATCAGCATCCCCAACATCTTCGGCCTGCAAGGGTACGACATACGGATGTTGGCCGACTACGCCGTGACGACGGCCAACGACCTGCCGACCAATTATCCCTCCACCGGCTTGGTTTACGTCGACGGCAACGCCGTATTCGACGACACCCACCCCTTGACCGGCGGCGGCGTCCTGATCGTTAACGGGGACCTCACGGTGCAAAGCACCTCCAACGCCCTTTTCAGCGGGGTGATCTTCGTGCAAGGGAACGCCTCCATCAACGGCCCGGCTTTGATTTCAGGCTCCGTCTTCGTGGGGGGAACCCTAACCTTGACGGGAACCACGGACGTGGCTCAGGTGGAGTACGACAGTCAGACCCTGAACACCGTCCGGCAGAACGTGGGGCAATACCGGCAGAACCATTCGGCGTACCACGTCTTCTCCGCTCTGGACGCGAAATTAAATTGAGAGGCCCCTTATGAGCCCTTCCTCCCGAGAAAAAGGGTACAGCCTGGTCGAGGTCGTCCTCGCCGCGGTGATCTTCGGCATTGTGTGCGCGGCCACCATGCAGGCGTTCCTGTTCATCAGCAAGCAGAGCGTCCGCACCGACGACCGCGCCTTCGCCGTGCAGAAATCCGTCCAGATGATGGAAGAGCTCCGGAGCCTCATTCAGGACGGGACCACGGCGGTGGACGTCCTGGACAATTACGACAACGGCACCCAATTCAAATACACCCTGTCAACCCTCCCCGAAGTCAACGGCAACCCGTCCACCGTGGACCCGGGCGACAAACCCGCGGCCCCCCTCAGCGGAAACGACCGGAATAAATACATGAGGAAGGTCACGGTCAAGTCGACCAACGAGCCCCTTTCCCGCCAAGTGTTCGTCCGGGTGTACCGAACCTCGGATGGAGAGGTCCTGGCGGAGACCGCCAGCGTGCTCCGAACCATTCCCCCGAACTACGTCCCCTCCCAGGCGTACGACGTGTTCGTCCTCGTCCTGGAAAACGTGCCGGGCTGGTGGGTGTCCCTGGCCACCATGGCCCCCACCTTCGATAACCTGGTCCAGGACATGGAAAACCGGAACCCCGGATTGGTCATGCGCGTCCACTATGTCACCCGGCTGGCCTACGGGAGGGACCCCTATTACCGGCCCACCATCAACACGGCGACCCGGTCGGACACCGCCGCCCCCCGCGGCGTTTATTTCCTCCCCGGTAACATAGACAACATCAAAAACTACTACGTCGCCGGGTCGATCAACGGCAACATCACCGAAGACGGAGTCCAGGGGAGCAACGACGCGGCCTATCCCTACCCCCTGGCCGACCAATACAACCACGCCGTGCGCGAGCCCGACGAGGAACGGATGTACGCCCAGGCCGTGGCGGCCTACGCCGCCGCGGGACGCCCGGCCCCGGAGATCAGCTACCGGATGCTCCTGGACCGCATGAACGGCGGCCCCGGCACCGGACCGGACGGCAACTACAACTACCAAAACATCCTCCTCATCAATTTGCACGGGGAACTGGTGCCCATGCCCCCCATGCGCAACTATTCGGACCCCGCCAAGCGGCCCACCATGGCGGACACGTTCAACCAGAAGGTCCGGGCGGTCGTACACTCCGAAAACCTTCGTTACCCCGCCGGGTCCTCCATCAAATTACGTGCATACACTTGGACGACCGATCCGAACAACGCCACCGGTCTTTTCCCCGACAACAACTCGGCCGCCACGTCCTTCCTGCCGAACATGACCGTCACGGTGGTGAGCACCCAGGTGACCGCCAACATCACTTTTGACGCCGCCCATGTGACCGTCCGTAAAATGGTCGGCAGCTCAACTATGACCTACACCTGGCTAAACGCGGTCTCGGGAACGGACTACACCTTAAGCTATCCTTCGGCATCCCAGACGGTCATCACGATCAAAAACTCGCCTCTCCGCCACGCCGAGGGAACGGGGAACACGGGATTGAACAACAACCCCCCGTCCGACCGCCTCTATGGACTGGAATATATCCCCTGCCTCGTCCAAAACGCCGCCGCCTTCACGGAAGGCACCCTTGACTTGAAAGACGGCACCCCCGACGTCCCCAAGAACACCGCGCGATGGACGATCCTTTTGAATCCGGCGACCCCCCTGCCTAACGGCCTCTACACCTTTGAAACCCGCATCGGAACGGACACGGCCACCGGCACTTCCATCGACGAGCCGGCCAACATCTCCCGCACCTACACCTGGATCGGTTCCACGTCCTCCGTGCCTTTAACCGAGCAATACCAGTTCCTGGGGGATCCGCGGCACATGCCCTACGCCGACGTCAAATCCAACAAGAGGTTCAACTGGTTCTTCCGGAGCGACATCAACCTCGGAGATTATCCCGGCTTCACCAGAGACAGCGGCAACCCGTTGTTCCAACAATTCGGTCCCAGCGGAGACTCCCTGGCCACCCTCATCGACCTCCCCCGGTACTATCAGGTCCTGCGAAACGGCTTGCTCAACACCACGGGCTTCATGAACAGCGTCGCGGGGTGGTCCTTCTACTACATCGGCCTCGGTGGAGAAATGGGCTCCGACTCCAACAACGGGTTCTCGAGCGGCCTTCCCATCATCGGCACTCCTTGGACACCCAACTCAAGCTCTTCTATAAACGTGGACGAAGTCTCCAAATGGTCGGCGATGACGGGAATCCAACTGATCGCCCACTCGACGAACGGGGGCGGTACGAACACCGATTGGTTCAGCCTCAACTGGATCGGCGAACTGTTTCCCGACGAGGCTTCCGCCTATTGGGTCGCCAACGGGAACCTCCCCATCGGAGAATCCGTAGTAACCGGAGCCACGGCCCCTACCGCCCCTTTTAATAGGAGGTTCTACCACGAGGCGTACGGCGCCAATTACTTGAACGCCTACGGCCAAGCCATCGGCCAAGCGTTCCCGAGCAGCTTCCACGACGCCTCAAACGTCCCTGTCGTTATGAAAGAACCCGGACCCAACGGTTGCGGGTCTTTCTTCAACGGACAGGTCTCGGGCAATTCGGGATCCTATTTCAGCCACTCCAGCCAAAGCAACACGGCCACCTTGACGTCCACGGGAACGGCGGTGAGTCAGGACTTCAACTTCCCTCTTGAACCCACCCTCACATCCGACCCCTCCACCAACCTCCACCGTACCTTTCGTCTGGACGAGACCAACAGCGGCTCGGGCCCGGGGCTCCCGAACGAACGGGGCGAAAGTTCCTACGTCGCCCTACGGAGCACCATCTCCGTCATGGAAACCTATTATGACTCGAGCAACTCGAGCTATTACACCTCCAGCCTGATCCGCATCGCCCAGGGCGGAATGTATGCCTATTTCCAACCCAACGGCATGGCCCCCCAAGGCAATTTCGGCACGGCCCAGATCGGGAAGTTGTAGTTGACGAACCTCTTGCGGGGGTTCTTGGCCATGGGCGCTCCCTCCATCACGTCCGGGAACGTTCTTCAGCTCCCCATTGTTTCCATTTCTTCCCCGACCC
>PMLF01000125.1 GCA_003158755.1 Elusimicrobiota bacterium
CCGTATCGCCGCCGCCGACGACCACGATCGGTTTATTCCGAAAGATGGGGAGCGCCCCGTCGCAGGTGGCGCAAGCGGAGATGCCTTTGTTCCAAAAGCGGGTTTCCGCCGGGGTCCCGATCCTCTTGGCCGATGCGCCGGTGGCGAGGATGACGCACTCGCCCCGCACCTCGTCCTCGTCGACCCACAGGCGGAAGGGTCGGGAGGAAAAGTCCACTTTGGCCACGTCCTTGTCCCAAACTTCGGCGCCGAAGCGGACGGCTTGCCGGCGCATCCGATCCACCAATTCGGGGCCTTGGATGCCGTCGGGGAAGCCGGGAAAGTTTTCGATTTCGGTGGTGGTCGTCAATTGACCGCCCGACTGTCCGCCCGCCATGAACCCGGCGATGACCAGGGGTTTCAAGTCCGCCCGTGCGGCGTACAGGGCGGCGGTCATGCCCGCCGGGCCGGAACCCACGATGACGATTCGGCGATTTTCCATAGGCGGCAAGGTACCAAATTAGGAATACCCTGCAAACCGCCTGGCGGGAATGTGGATGGCCCGGGGGTTGCGATTCCATCAACAAATCCTTGAGCCCGGGTGCAACTTGACGCATAATTGACTTCGACTCTATAATGGAGTCGATATGAATCGCGCCCGTTTTAAGCATTGGGCGTCGGTTCTCGCGGGGGGACGGCTGTCCGGCGTCCGGTTAGTCCAAATTGGGGAGACCTCCGCGCATGTCCCACATCCTCGTTGTCGACGACGACGTCCTCACCCGCCGCCTGCTGAAGGACGTGCTGGAAAAACTTCTTAAGCACGTGGTCCACGAAGCCGCCGACCTTCGCGGCGCCCTGTCCCGCCTGAAGGATGGGACGTTCGATCTCATGTTCCTGGACCAGCACCTGCCGGACGGGACGGTGCTGGACTTCTGCCACACTCTAGATCAGATGGACTCCCACCGTAAGACGCCCAAATGGATTATCACCGGTCAGAAACCCCTGGAGAACGACTCGGTTCTCTTGGGTCGCCTAGGGGTGGCCGGTTACCTGGTGAAACCCATCGAAATCGATCACATCATTCGGATCACCGACCAATGCCTGAAAAAATCAAAGAGGTGAACCGGTGGAGGCATGTCTTCCTCGGGGGAAACGTGTCCCTGCGCACGAAGATTACGATCTTCCTGACTTTATATATCGCGGCCACCTTCGCGGTGCTGGCCAGCACGATCCTGGAACTCGAGCGGGACCAATTCACCGTCCGCTCCCGGGCCGGAGCGACGGCGCTCCTGAACGATTTCGTCAAAGCCGTCCGCCTCCGGTGGAACCCTTCCCCGACGGGGGAACGCGAGGCTCTCGATCTGCCGGAATTTAAATCCCGGTTCTTCAAGGATCCCCGGATCGTATACGTGGTTTTTCAAGATCCGTCGGACCGCTTGGTATACGTCCCTAAACTGGCCCCCGCCTTCAGCGGGATGGCGGAAACCACACGCCTTACTCCATTCCTCCGCCGTTCGTTGTTGCTTCGGGGAACCAACGAGCGGACCCTTTCCTCCTATCCGGAGGGGAGCGTCACGGAATTATTGGTTCTCGTCCGCGGCAAGGACAACGAGCCGCTGGGGGTCGTCCGCCTGGGGCTCCAAGAGTCGGTCGAACGCGCCGCCCTCAAGGAGTTCACCCGGGACGTCTTGGGACGGCTCCTCTTCGTGAACGGGGTGGCGACGGCGGCCGGGTTCCTGCTGGTCTTCGTCCTCGCGGGGCGGCTGGAATTTTCGGTGCGGCGCCTCCACCTGCGCGCGCGGGAAATCCTGGGCTCCCCGTCCCCCTTCGAGGAGTCCCGCGACGTCCTCACGCTGCTGACCCGGGAGTTCGAAGGCATTGAGAAACTGATCAAGTCTCTCAAGGAGGACCGCAGCCACTTCGTGAGCACGTTGAGCCATGAACTCCGATCCCCCCTCCAGATCATCCTGGGGTACGCCGATTTCCTCTCCCGCGACGGAGCGGGACCCCTCGGTAAGGAGGCGAAAGAATGCCTCTCGATGATCAAGGAAAGCGCCGGGACCTTCCGCGCCATCATCGACAACCTGCTCGACCTCGTCCGCCTGGACGGACGCCGGTTGCCCGTCTCCGTCCGTCCGTTCCTCGTCGGCCCCGTCATCGACGAGGCGGTGAAGGCGATGCGGGGCCAGGCCGAGGAGCACGGTATGGCTTTGGAGACGGATGTCCCGGGTGTCAAGGCCGCGACCGGCGATCCGGTCCGGGTCTATCAAGTGCTCTTGAATTTATTATCGAACGCTTTGAAATATACTCCGACGGGCGGAATCATCCGCATCGGGGTCCGGAACGGGGGGGCGACCCTGGAGTTTTACGTGAAGGACTCCGGTCCCGGAATTCCGCCGGAGGAACGAGAGCGGGTGTTCGAGGAATTTTATCAGGCGACGGCGGTTCCCCCGGCGAGAGGATCCAAAGGGATCGGAATCGGTCTGACTCTCTGCCGCCGGTTGGTGGAGATCCAGGGCGGACGCATCTGGTTCGAAGGCTCGGACACGGGAGGCGCGGAGGTCCGTTTCACCTTGCCGGCGGCTTCCCCCGGCGCCGTGAAGGCGGCGGTGGCGTGAGCCGGGCGAAGATCCTCATTATTGAAGACGACGCGGCCACCCAACGGTTGGTGGTGAAAATCCTTGAAAAGGAGGGTTACAGGATTCTCGCCGCCGACTCCCTTTGGAAAGCCAAAAACAATTTGGCGCGCTTCATGCCGGATCTGATTCTTTTGGACCGGCGCCTTCCCGACGGAGACGGGTTGGACTTTTGCCGGGAAGTTAAGTCCGAGGAGCGAACCAAAGGGTTGCCGGTAATTTTTCTCACCTCCAAGGACAGCGTGATGGACAAAGTGGTGGGCTTGAAGATGGGTGGCGACGACTACCTGACCAAACCGTTCCAGGCGGAAGAACTTCTAGCCCGGATCGAGGCGCTGTTGAGGCGGACGAAGCCGGAATCGGCGTCTCAGGTGAAAGTCCTCCAGGCCCACGGCATCACGCTGGACCTCGACCGGCACCAATGCTCCGAGTCCCGACGGATCGTGGACTTGTGGCCTAAGGAGTTCGAACTGTTGCAGGTCTTCATGGAGAAGCCGGGAAGGCTGCTCAGCAAGGAATTCCTTTCCGAACGGGTGTGGGGCCATGAATTTTTTCCCACGTCCCGAGCCATCGAGATTTCCATCCAGCGCTTGCGCAAAAAATTGGGTCCCAAGGGCGATTGCATCGAAACGGTGAAAGGATATGGGTTCAAACTCCAGGAAGAATAAGAGGCCGGCCAAGCCGCCGCCGGAATCCGACCGGAGAGTCGCCGATCCGTCCGGGAATTCCAAGCCCCTTTTCGCTTTTCAGGGAGGGGCTGCCGAGGACCGGCGCGCCCTCTATAGCGATTTGTCCCATTTGGTCCGGAACCCCTTGAACGGTCTTTGCGGTTACATCGATTACCTGTTCAAAGGCTACGCCGGGCGCCTCACCAACGAACAACTCGATCCCCTCGGGCAGGCGCGGGAGGCGGCGCTCCGCCTCCAAAAGTCTTTGGACGTCCTGATGGACGTGGCGGCGTTCGATTGGGGCCTCGTATCTCCCGAGGGCGAACCCGTCAACCTGAACGATTTCCTAGCCTCCATCGTTCGGCAGATCGAGGAGTGGGTGAGCGGGGAAAGCCTTTCCATTTCTTTGAAATTGCCTCCCAAAGCGTTGTGGTCGGCGAGCGATGAGAAATGGCTTAAGGCGCTTCTCTTCGAAGTGATCACCAACGCCGTTCGCGTTTCCCCTAAAGAATCTGTTATAGATATACGGTTGTGGAAGGAAGGGGCGTGGGCATTGTTCCGCGTGCAGGACCAAGGGCCGGGGGTGCCCGAGGCGAAACGAAGTTGGATTTTCCAGCCCCTCGCGCAGCTGAAGCGGCGGGACGATCCTCCCAAGGGCGAGCGGGGCGGCTTGGGTCTGGCGTTGGCGGCGCGAGTGGCCGCGCACTACGGTGGGCGGATTTGGGCGGAGGGGGGGTCTGAAGGGGGACTTTCCGTCGTCATTCGCTTACCCCTGATCAAAGGCGGATGAAATGAAAAAAGTTTTGATCGTCGACGACGAACCGGGGATCACTCAATTGCTCAAGGCGACCTTGGAGGGCACCGGGAAGTACCAAGTGCGCACGGAGAATCGGGGCATGATGGGTCTCTCGGCGGCGCGGCAGTTCCGTCCGGACGCGGCCATCTTGGACATCATGATGCCGGACTTGGAAGGCACGGAGGTCTTGAGCAAAATCCGCGAACTCCCCGGAATGAAAAATTTGCCGGTCATCATCTTGACGGCGACGTTGATGAAGGGGGAAACCATCCTAAGCGACCCCATGAAGAGTTCCTATTTCATGGCCAAGCCGTTGGAAATGGACGAATTGTTGGGCGCTCTCGAGAGCATTCTCGGGGGAGAGTGATTTTTGACTTCTCCCTTTTTCCGGGGAGACGAACTAGGAGGTCGTGATGAAATACATGGTTGCCGTTGTGGTGTTGTCGGGGGGATTGGTTTGGGCCGTGGGGTCCGCGCGGGCGGAGGAAGCCAAGCCGGGCGCGGTCGCGGCCGGTGCGGTGAAGGTGGAAGGCGTGGTAGTGTCCACCAACGCCCGGATCAATGAGTTGGTCATTAAACAAGCCAAAGGCGGAAACATGAAGGTGTTCGTGGGAGACAAAGTCGAAATCCGAAGCGGCGGCAGGAAGGACATCCCGCTTCAGTTCCTGAGGGCCGGACGGGAACTCACCGTCGCCTACCAGGTCGTCGGCCAAAACAACGTGGCCCAGTGGATCGAGTTGAAACCGAGGAAGCCCGCGGAGGCGGAAAAGGCAAAGGTCATCGCGCCTAAGAAGTAAACGGGATTTTCCGTCGATACATCTCCCACCCCTTCCCCCGCGGCCAACCACCGCGGGGGAAGGGGTGTTTTTTTCGTGAATTCCGTCCGTTGTTAAATCCTTGCATGGAAGGGGCCGGTAATCGGCGCATCCTTTAGGCACGGAGGTCGCCATGAAAAAAATCCTTGTTGTGGATGATTCGATCACCATCACCACCATTCTGAAGTCGAACTTGGAGGGAACGGGCAAGTTCCAGGTGCGGGTGGAGAATCGGGGCGCCTTGGGAGCGGTCGCGGCCCGGCAGTTCCAACCGGACCTGGCCATCCTGGACGTCATGATGCCCGATATGGGAGGGCCCGAGGTGATGTCAAAAATCAGGGAATCCCGTGAATTAAGGGACTTGCCGGTCATTTTCCTGACGGCCACGGTCATGAAGGGGGAGGGGTCGGGCAGCGAATCCCTTGACCGTGGTTATCTGTTTTTGGCTAAGCCCGTGACGAAGGAAGAATTGGTCGGTACGATTGAATCCCTCATCGGTTCGGTTTGAAAAGGCCTCCCGCCGGAACACCCGCTTCTCCCTCGATCCCGACGTTGCGCAAAAGTTGCGATGAGGAACCCCCATAGTTTCCCTATCCGCACATCCTTAATTGAAGAGGTCGTCGAAGCGGACAACAGGGGTTTCCATGGAAAATTTTTCCGAATCGGGCTGGATCCTATTGACGGTCGAACAGATCGCCGAAATCTATGGATTGGACCCTTTCCAGATCACGACGTGGATTGAACAGGGAAGTTTGAAGGCGCAGCTGGATTCGGCGGGGCGCCGGGGGGTGGCCGTCGCCGACTTAAAGAGTTTCTTGAAAGCCAACGGCATTTTGACCGTGGCGGATTCCGTCCCCAAGTTCAAGATCATGGTGGTGGACGACGATCAGGAAATCCGGCAATCCATGATGCGCCAACTCATCCGCGCCTGGCCTCAGTCCCGGGTGGACGAGGCGAGCACGGGAGCGCAAGGGGTTCGGAAGATTCTTCAGACGGTTCCGGACGTGGTCATCCTGGACGTCGTCCTTCCGATCTTCGATGCGTTCAACGTACTGACCCTGTTGCGGGGCGAGCCGAAAATGGCGAAGACCCGGGTGGTCGCCATCACGGGGTTCGATACGCCGGGACAGCGGGAGAAAGTCTTGGCCGCCGGAGCTCACGCCTATTTGGCCAAGCCTTTCGATCCCTTGGAGCTCATTTCGATCATTGGGAACTTGCTGGCCGAGCGTCGCGAAGAGTGAACGGAGAGGGAACTTATGTCGCAGAAAGGGTTTACGCTGCTGGAGCTTCAGGTGTCCATCTCCATCCTGTTGTTCGCCTTGACGGGGATGGGGGTGGCGCTCATGAACAACATGAAGCAGGTCCAGTGGCTGGAAGCCCGGAGACCCCTCTACACCCACGTTCCGTCGGACGGAGGCAAAGCGGTGTTTTCGGAGGTGACTTCCCTTGGGACGCCCAGCGGAGCGGTGAACCGCGTGCGGGTGCAATCCTTCCACGTGTACGGATCGTCCATGACGGCGTTAGTGACTCTGGAGGCGCGATGAACCCGAATCCGGCGCGCAACGATCGCGGCATGACGTTGATGGAGCTCACCGTCGCGGGAACGTTGTTCATGGTATTTTCCCTCCAAGTGGGGAGCGTGTTCAATTCCTATCTCTTGCACGTGAAATACGTCTCCAACCGCACCGTGGTGGAACGGGAGGCCCTGGCTTGCCGCGCCCTCCTCATGGGGGATCTCGTTCATTCGGACGGGGCGGCCGTTTCCTTGGATCAAAAAGAACTCGACCTCAGCGACACCGTCGCCGCGGTTACCGTTCAGTATTACCAGGACGCATCTTCCTTAGTGCGGAACGAACAGGAACTCGGCTGGAATTTGATCGCGGCCCGGTGCGCGAGCTCGGCGGTGTTCGAGGACCGGGAAAACGGAAGCGTCCTGGCGACGTTCCACTTTCAAAGAGGTTCGGCTTGGCGGGACCTGAACGTTTTCCTCAGCGTCCCGACGGAATCGTGAGGCGGATGAAATGAACGACAAAGGCTTGGCCCTTCTCCTGACGATGGCTTTGATCCTGGTCTCCCTCGGGGCGACGACGGTGTTGATCCACCGCATTCAGTCCCTGATGCTGGTGACTCAAAACGAGGATTACTTGGACAAGAACGCCGCTCCCCTCTCCTTGGGGATGGGCAAAGCGTTGACCCTCTTGGAAACGGGGACGCCGGCCGTCGTTCCGACGAATTGCCGGATGCCTTTAGGACCGGACGCCGCGAACGCCTCGGTCGTCGTGGAATTCAGCCGGGTCGGTCCCCAATGGAAGGTGTCCGTGTCCTCGGACACGGGGGACACGATGGACGTGTGTCCGGGAAAATGGACGGGGTGAATGCCATGAGCGCATCGGGCGGTTTCGCCATCACCAAGGGGTACGGAGTCTACGTCGACGAAAAAAACGTCTACGTCGCGGAAGCCGGTTTGGGCCTCGGCGGGTCCACGGTGACGCGGCGTCTCATTTTCCCGTTGGGCGAGAGGCCCTTGTCCGAAATCTTGCGGGAGGTCACCGGAAAGAAAGAGGCGGAATCCGCCGGGGAAGGCCCGAAAAGCTTCTTGAAAAAAATACGGGGATTCCTCCGGGACCTTCCGATCGTCATCGCGGGGGGAGTGTCGGAAACGGCCGTGTTCTATTCCGCCTTCCCCATGGCCAATTTGCCGGGGCCCAAGACGACGGCGGACAACATCATCATGGAAAATCCGAGGGCGGCCTTTTTGGGGTCGACCGATTTGTTGGTGGACGTCGTCGGTTGCAGTATGGGTGAAAAGTTCTTCGCCCAGGTAGGGGCCGCCAAGAAGCCGGCGGCGCAGGCCATGCTCCAAAGTTTTTACGACGCGGGGATGGACCCCATCCGAATTGAGCCCGGTCCCTGGGCCGCGTTACGCGTGGCGTGGCGCAAAGCGGCTCCTCCCTCCGCCAAAGAATCCGAGATTCGAATCCTGGTGGGAGCCGACTCGATGCTCGCGGTCCTCACCCAGGGTTCCGCCCCCTTTTCCTGGCAGTCCATCCCTATCGAACCGGACACCATCGAGGAAAAACTGCCGTCGATTCTCCACCGATTTTCCACGTTGGCGGATTGGAAGCAACGGATCGCCCCGGTCAAACAGATCGTGATCCAGGGGGAGAAAGTCCCCGAGGAATGGGTCCGGACGTTGAGCGAGAAAATGAACATGCCCGTCAAGGGAGTGAAAGGTCCCGTCTATGACGGGCACATGATCGCCCACGGCGTGGCGCTCGGCGCCCTCAATCCGGATTCCGAGGGTTTGAACCTGGTGAGGTCCCTGCAAAGGCCCGTGCCCCTTTGGTGCCTGTTCCCCCGGGTGCAGGCGGTCTTATCGGCCCTGATGGTGGCGCTCGTGCTGGTCTCCATGCATTTGCAGGCCACCGAGTTGGACGCCAAAGTCCGGAAGTTCAAGCGCGAAAACGCCCAAGCCTCCTGGGCGACCGGCAAAAAAGTGGAAGCCCTGGAGCAGGCGAACAAACGGATTTACGAGGAGGCCCGTCCGTTGAGCAATTTCATGGGGGACCGAATGCCGGTAGCGCCCCTGTTGGAAGCGGCGACCCGGCATCTTCCGCCCAACGGCTGGCTGGCACAGATTGAAGTGGAGGACGCCGTCTGGATTCGGGCGTCCGGGGGAAAGGATTGCGGGGACCGGTTCGCCGTTTTGATGCTCGCGGCCAAATTCCCCGAGGATGGGCGGATGCCCGAGGAGGTCGACCGTTATTTGGGCGATCTTCGAGCCGATCCGTTTTTCAAGAAGTATTTGCCGAAAGTTCAGCTTTCCACGATCAATTGGAGGAGGGAGTCCGGCGTCCCGGTGGCGTTCGCCAGCATCCTCTGCGCTCCCGCGACGCCGAAGGAGTCGGAATGGAAATCCAAGAAAGGGGCCGAGGAGAAGTAGAAAACGAAGAGGCTCAACGGGGGCAATGGGATGGCTCAAGGCAAAGAACCGAAATGGGTCGAAGTCTATAAGAAGCTGACGGTAATGCTTCAAGACCCCTTCATGCTTCGCGTGACCGTTTTGGCGGTCCTCGCGGTTTTCGGCCTGGGCGGAGTGGGTTTGCCTCTGTATGAGAACATTCAGGGGCTGCGGCAAGAATTTGTTCAGGAGAAAAAACGAGGGGAATTGATCGGGGATTATCATTCCATGGATTCGTATATGAAGAAGCACAAGAAACGAATCCCAAAGAACGCCGATCTGGATTGGTGGATTGCTTATATGTTGGACGCCTCCCGCGAGGCGAAAATGCAGATCATCGAGTATAAACCCTACATCGTCAAAGGAGGGCAGGCGAAGGTGGGGAGTTTGCAGGGAGTCCTTTTGGTTTTCAAATTGACCGGGCGATTCGAAGATGTTTTGGAATTCGTGGGGTCCTTGGAAAATCGCCCCGAAGTGATGCGCATCGCCCGCATCGTTCTCTTGCCGGGCGCGCCCGTGGGGGTCAACGTTCCCATTGCCGTATTGACGTCGAAATCCAAGGTGGGCGCCGCGGCGGCGGGTAGTAAGGGGGAGGCGGTTAACGTCGGTTCGGGGGGTGAAGACGAAAAGGAAACGTCCCCGGCGGCCTCCGGTTCTTCGAAAGCCGCGGCCGCCGCGCACGAGACGAAACCCGCGGACGGTTCCATCGAGGCGAAGAAAAAGATTCCGAAACCGGGTTCTCCGGCGCCGGCGGTCAAGGGAAAGGCGCCGGCCCACGCCTCAAGCTCCGCCCCCGCGGAAACGGCGGAAGAGTGATATGCCGAACGAAATCCGGAAATGGATCCCCATCGGCAGCGTGATCCTGGCGTGTTTTCTTCTTTGGTACTTGTCTCAGCCGGACGTTCAGATGGAGACGAGGAGTCCCGTCGAAAAATTAACGCCTCCGTCTCCGGCGGCGACCTTCGATCCGCCGAAGGGTTTGCGGAACCCGTTGGATTCATCCACGGTGATCCCCAGGGAAAAACCGGGGGAGAAACATATGGTTCACTTGAGCACGACGACGGCGCGCGGGGCGGCGCCCGAAAAACGAGCGGTTCGGATTGACGGGATCGTATGGTCTCGTTCCATGCCGTTGGTGAGCATCAATGGGAGGCTGTTGAGGGAAGGCGCGCGGATTCCCCAAGGGCGAGTGCTCCGGATACGTCCGACCAGCGTGCGGTTGGAGATTAACGGAAAATCGGTGGAAAAAAAGGTGATGGCGCCATGAGACCCATAGAACCGGAAAAGACGTCCCGTCGATTGAAATGGAAAAGGTCCTTGGCGGTTTTTCTCGCGCTGGGGATTCTCTCCGCGACGGTCGGACCGTTTCCCTCCGACGCCTCGGAAAGGACGGCGCGGAGCGCCGATGCCAAAGGCTCCCTTTCGTTGTCGAAGGCGTTCTTGCGGGATTTGACCTATTATCGCTGGTTGTCGAACAAGAATAAGCTGGGGGTCGGAGATCGATTGTTCCTCCTGAGTCTTCTCAAGAAAAAATACGCTTCCGAGCCGGCGGCCGCGGCCTACCTCGGACGCGAGGCCGGACGGGTCGGAGGACCGGGAACGTCGATCCCCGAAGGGTCCGTCAAGCGTAACCGTTCCGCGATCCATCGCCTGTCGAAAAGGAAGGGGATGGACGCCGGAGCCCGCCAATATCTTTTGAAGCTTTTGGAAACCAAATACGCGGCGGCCCTCCCGGCCCGCGAAATCAATTCGTCCCAACTGGCGGCTTCGGTTCCTTCAACGGAAGATTCCAATTTGAAAGAGTCGGATTCAAGGTCCGCAGAAGCCAAAGCGGAAAAAATAAAGGCCGCCCGGGAAAAAGCCGACAAGAAGGCGGCCGCCAAGAAAGAAGCCGCCGAGGCTAAAGCCGCCAAGAAGGCGGCGGCCAAGAAAGAAGCCGCCGAAGCGAAGGCCGCCAAAAAGGCGGCGGCCGAAAATAAAGCCGCCGAAAAGAAATCCAAAAAAAGGGAAGCCACCGAAGCAAAAGCCGCCGGAAAGAGTGCCGCCGAAGCGGCGGCCGTCGAAGCCCAAGCGGCCCCTGCGGCGGCGGCCAAACCGCCCGAGGAGGTTTTTCAAGGCGATCTGGATTATTACCATACTTTTTCGGACGAGCAGAAGTTGGACCCCAAAAGTCGTCTCTACTTATTAGGGGTGCTTCAAAAGAAATACGCCTCGTCCCCGGCCTGTTTGAAATCCATCCAAAATGAAATCGACCGGCTGGGTCCGGACGCCGCCAGGGAAAAGAAATCGGCTTCAGCTCAAATCGCAAACGCGGCGGAGGTTCATCCGGAGGCGGAACAAGTCACGGCGGCGGTTCCTCCTCCGGCTCCCGCCCCGGAGATGAAGCCGTCCGAACCTCCGGCGGCGTCGGAACCTCCCAAGAAAACGGGGCTCGCGACCCTGGATGATTCGCCGTCGGAAATATCCTCCAAGAGCATCAATCGCCGGGTGAGCCTCAATTTGGTGGGAATGCCCCTCATCCATATCTTGAGGGCTCTTTCCCTGCAGACCGGCGCCAATTTCATCATCTCCAAAGAAATTCAAGGCAAAAAGTTCTCCGCTTTCGTCCAGCGTATAACTCTGAGGGAGTCGTTGCAGGCGTTGCTCGAGACCCAGGGTCTCGGATACGAGCAGATCGGGGACAGCGATACCTTCGTCATCAAGGAGCTCTCCAAAACGAAGGTTCGCCTGGTCACTCGGGTGTTTCGGCTGAAATACACCCAGTTGGCGGAGCCTTCGGCGGCCGCCCCGGCGGAAAGCAACTTTTCCTTCATCGGGTCCGGAGGCGGCGGAGGCGGCGCCGCGGCGGCGGGAGGCGGCGCGTCCGAAGGATCGAGCATCGCGGTGGTGGTGAAGAGCATGCTCTCGGATCACGGGAAGCTTCAGGTGCACCCGCCGACCAACAGCCTTATCGTGTCGGACCTCCCGGAGAACATACCCCGCATCGAACAGCTCATCACGGGGTTGGATACCTTGACTCCCCAGGTGCTCATCGAGACCGTCATCGTCGAGGCCAACGCCGACACGTCCCGTCAAATCGGATTGGATTACGGCGGCGCCGATGGGACGATGGCCACGCTCACCGGTCCCAGCTTAGCCATGTCCGCCGTAAGATTGGGCAGCCGGCCCACCGCGACCGATCTGACGCAAGGCTCCGTGACCGGTCCCAGCGGCAACGCCGGCGGCAACCCCATGACGGGCACGTTTTTCGGGATGCTCTCCTTTCAGCAGTTCACCGCGGTCCTGAAGGCCGTGGAGACCTCCGGCAACGGACAGTATTTGGCCAAACCGAAGATCCTCACCTTGAACAACAAGATGGCGGAAATCGAGGTGACCGCCGATACGGCCATCGGCCAAAAAGCCGCTTTGAGCGGCGGGGGCGCGGGCGGCATCGTGGCGACCACGGCGGAACGTCAGAAAACGGGCGTGAGTTTGCGCGTCACTCCGCAGATCAACGAAGGGGATTTGATCACCCTGATGATTGAGCCTTCGGTGAGTCTCCCGCAATCGTCTCAATTCTTTCCCGCCCAGTTCGTGGACGCCCAAACGCGTTCGATCCGAACCTCCGTTCGGGTGAAGGACGGCGAGACCCTTTTGATCGGAGGGCTTCTATCCAATCAAACGACGGACACCAATCGCAGCGTGCCGTTCCTGGGGCGTATCCCGCTGATCGGCGCCCTGTTCCGGTCCTCGAACAAGGTGACGTCGAGGCGCGACCTGATGATCTTCATCACGCCGCGGGTGGTTCGGACGTGAACGGGGGCCGATATGACCATTAAACTTCCCGAGGTCGGAGACCGTCCGCTCCTGTTGGAGCTCCTCCTGGCGAAGAAACTGATCGACCTGAAGAAAACGGAGGCCATCCTCAAGGAGCAGACGAAGATCGAATGCGGCATCGAGGAGGCCGTCACCAACACGCGTTCGGCCACCGAGGACGCCATCGCCGAATGTTACGCCGAATTCCTGAACGTGCCGCTGGTGAAGTCCGTCGACGCCGACACGTTTAAATCGTCGCCGCTCCTGCGGGAGCTCCTGCCGGAAAAGTTCGTCCGGGACAACCACCTCCTTCCCCTGTCCCAGGAAAAAGACGCTTTGCTGGTGGCTTTCCTGGACCCCTCGGACGTCAACCTCATCAACGAAGTGCAGCTGTTCACCGGGTGCAAGGTGACTCCCCGGGTGGCGACCGCCGGCGTCATCACTCAGGGGATCAATATCCTGTACGGCGCCATGGACCAGGCGAAACAGATGATTCAGGATACTCCCCAGGCGGACGATGTGGAGGTGATCGCGAAGCAGACGGAAGAGGACGTTTTGGACCTGGACCGGATCATCCCCGAATCGCGGGAGACCAAGGTGATCCGGTACGTCAACCAAATCCTGGCGAACGCCCTGCACGAGCGGTGCAGCGACATCCATTTGGAACCGTTCCCCGACGAATGCAAGATTCGGTTCCGCATCGACGGAGGCCTCGTGAACACGCCTCCGCCGCCCATGAACATGTTCGTGCCCGTCATCTCGCGGCTCAAGATCCTTTGCAAAATGGACATCGCCGAGAAGCGC
>PMLF01000050.1 GCA_003158755.1 Elusimicrobiota bacterium
TTATCGAGTTGTCCATCAAGGGCAACCAGAGCGAACTGGCGGTGATGACGGTTTCCCTGCCTGATTTGGAATCGCAACAGAAGAGGGACCTCGCGTTGGCCGCGTCCGGACGGGTGCGCCAGGCCACGGGCCAGCGTCCGACGGGCGCCGCCTCGACGCCGGATCTTCAAGCGATGACGGACCAACTCCTCGCCGGGACGCCGGGAAAAGTGTTCCCGCTTCCGGACGACAGAAAGGTTTTGGCCGAAAGGGCGGAAGTCCTCCGCAACCAGGTCGCCGGGGCACGAACGGACCTGGACGCGGCTGTCACGGAGGTCAAGAACGCCCGGGAACGCCAGGCGGGAATCGCGAAGGACATCGCCCTTCAGGAAGCCATCCTGGCCGGGGGACAATATCCCGACGGTAAGGGCGCGTTCGTTCCCATGAAAGGAGGTTCGGCGAGGCTCTTCTCCACGCTGACGCCGGACCAACGGAAGGCGGCGACGGATCAAGCGGCCGCCCTCTTACCGGTCCTCATGGCCGACGACGCGCTGGCGAAGGCGGAGGACCGCCGCGACGAAGTCGCCGCGCTGCTCGGAGATTCGCGCGCCGAACTGGCCCAGGCCGAAGCCAAATTGGCTTCATTGGAGAAAGAAGCATTGATCGCGGCGTTGGGAATCAATCCGACGGGCGAAGGCCTCGCCAATTTCGCCCTTGCCAATAAATGGACCTATCGGAAAGCCATGGACGCGGCGCGGGCGACGGGCCGGTTCGGGTCGGATGTGATGCAGAGGTTCACGGCATGGGCCCAAAGTCAACCGCTTGAGTTGACGAGCAGGAGAATCGCCCACGATCAGCTGGTCGGTACCTACAATAATGATTATGTGGCGGTTCTAAACGCGAAAGCGGAAATTCTCAATGCGGGTGCCAAGGGCCAGTCCCAGGAGGAGTATGATAGGTTAAAGGCCGATTACGTGGCGTTGGAAGCCCTCCGGGTCGAAAAGGAAAGAGAATTGATCGCTTCGAAAAAGGCCTACGAGGATCGGGTGGCGAAATTGTTGGCCCTTGAGGTCGTTGAGAAAGTGGCAACTTCAACGGCACCTTCGAAAAAGCCCGCGGAAGCGCAGCCGGTCCCCGTGCGGATGAACGTTTTGGAATCCTACCGGGACCGTCTGGATTTGTCCTCTTTGGGGAGGGCTGTCTACCAGGGCATGAAAGTGGTTGAGGAGGTGCTCTTCCGGTTCATCGCGCTGGGCGCCTTGGGGGCCGTTTGGCATCAAGCTTTCTTGGCGGGGACGCTGTCGCCCGCGATGGCGCTTCACTGCCTGCCGTCGTTGCTGCAACTGGGTCTCGTTTTCGCGTTGGTCCATGAACTATTTGGGATCGCCCGCCGGTGGGAGACGGTGCCGTTCGGTCAGGCCGTCAAAGAGACGGTGCTCAACCGCGGCTTCGCCCTTAGGATTCTGCAAAGGACGGCGTTCTCCGTCGGGATGAGCTATCTGTACCTTTATATCAGCGCCGTTGCTTCCCCGGGTTGGGCCCTGGCCGCGGCCGCGTCGGTTCACGTCGGGTTCGATAGGCTACAGGATCTGCGGTCACAACCCTCGGCGGCCGAGTGCGCCGTCAAGGCGATCCAAGACCTTCGGGTCCACGTCCCTGAAGGCGTGGAGCTTCGGGCGGACCGGCTGACTCCGGACGACGTGGCCGCCGTTTTGCGGACGAACTCAGCCAAATTGCAATCCGAACTTTTGGCGGCGAAGGCGATGTATGATCCCCGTTGGGAAGTCGCGGCGGCGGTCGTGATTTCCGTTGATCCCAAGGGCGAACCGACGGTGAGGGTCGAGGCCTTGACGGGACGGTCGCTTGCTCTGCCGGGTATGCGGGCGGAAGACCGGGTCGGCATGGGCCGGTTGACTCCGGATCAGGCGGCGACCATGGGATCGAATTGGGTGGAGGTCTTCATCGATTCCCTGAGGATGGCGGGGAAACCGGGCGACTTGGTCCTGCCCATGCACTTCCATCACGGAACGGAGGCGCCGACGCCGACGCTGGCCGACGTCAACGCGCTCGCGTCGCAGACGGAATCCTTCTTCGCTTCGCTGAACGGTGAAGCGAGCGGGAACGCCCGTCTGGGCCTGATCATGAACAAAGCCGGGGAGTGGGTCCTGTGGCAGTCCCACCGGGCGGCGGACTCGGTTCCCGAAGCGACCACCTGGACGTCGGATGGCGGCAAGAGCCGGCATCTTCTAAGCGCTTATCTGGCGAAGGCCATCCGTGAAGGAGATACGATTCCCTCCGGGCATGAGGAAGAGCCGGTTTCCGCGTTGGTGGTGCAAGTCATAGGTCTGAAACCGTCCTCCGATGCGCTTTGGAAAGCGGAAAGGGTCGGGCAAGATGCGATTCAGAGGGGCGGCGGCATTTCCGGTTACGTGGGTGCGGTCGTCCACTTCTTCAACCAAAGCCCGATCCCGCCGATGCCGGATTACCTGGAAGGCATCGTGTTGGACCGGGCGACGGATGTCGAGACGGAGAGGGTCCTGAAAGAATTGGGGCTTGAGGCGTATGCGCCGGAATTCTTCTCCCGAACGGGTTCGACGGCGAGCGCGTCGGCGGAACCGCTCAACGCCCGGGAGTCGGAGGCCTTGGCGGAGGCGGTGAGAACGGTCTCGCGTGGGAAGGGCGTGGACGCGCTGCTGGCGGTCCGTCGAGGACACGTGCCGGACGGTCTGCAGGATTCGCTGAACGCTTTCGCGAAAGATTTGTTGCCGGCCTTCCGGGCCTACCTCGGCGAGATACCGGGCGCTCTGGATACGCCGGTGGAGAACATCGCCGTCCACGTGGTGGAGGACTCCGCCCGGATTCCGGAGGCCGATGTGCGGAGCATGATCGACATGGGCGACGCCATGATCCGGGCCGTCGACGGCCGGGAAGGGCGGCACTACGACATCTACGTCAAAAAGACTAGCCTGGCGGCCATGGACATGGCGGATTGCCTGATGTGGCTGACGCACGAGTTGGCCCACGTCGCGCTTTATGATCTGAACCACCGGCTGACGGCGAACGCGGCGATGAAGCGGGTGGAGGTGGAAGCGCTCACGACCGCGCTGCAGAAGCGAGTTTTGGAAAACCTCGCCAAGACCCCCGGGTTGACGGCCTTGGACGCTTTCCTCGCGAAACGGGTGCCGGCGGCGTCCTATAAGCACGCGGCGGAACAGGGGCTGCAGCCGAAGATGGAGTTCCTGCAGAGGCTGGCGGAAGCGCTGCTGGACCGCGTGGATCACGCCGCCGTGGGGGCGCGGGCTTGGCCCAAGGGCATGCGGGAACAGATATTGGGCGAGCTCTTCTCGTCGGCGTACGGATCGACGCAGGACTTGCTGAGCTCGGCGCGGTGGCTGTTGAACCGGGCCCGCATGACGGAGGTCGTGCCGGACCTGGAGCTGAAGGAGCCGCGGGTGATCGTCACCGACCTGGATTCGTTCTTCAACGGCGCGGAGCTGAACGTCGAATTCCTCACGATGCTCAACGCGCTCTTCGCGAAGGACGCCGACCGGGAGAAAGGGCCGCAATTGAGGTTGGTGGCGGCTTTCAACGCCGGCGACCGTCGCGCGGCGGTGTTGAAGAAGGCGATGAAGGACTTCGGAGCGCTGGAGGCGTCCGGCGATCGCGTGTTGATGGCGGCCGTAGACAACGCGCGAGTCACGCCGATCAGCCTGAAGGCGTTCCTCTCGCGGATGGGCGGGGAGATGGGTCTTCCCGGGAATTTCAACTACGATTTGGTGACCAACCACCGCGCGCTTTGGCTCCTCGATATCCTCGGCGTCGTGCCCATCCTGGCGACCGCCAAGGCCCTGGCCGATTCAATCCGAACCGGCGAGGTCTTCCGGTCCCAGGCTTAACCCCAAAATATTCGGCTGAAAAATTCATTTCGTCGGGGGCGGGTCTTAGACCCGTCCCTTTGAAAAAGGAATAGAGGGGGATTTTAAACTACAAGGATCGATCAAATCCCCCCGAGCCCCCCTTTTTCAAAGGGGGGACACCAATTTTCCGTTCAGAAACATCCGTTTACTGCGAGCTCATCGCTCCTCCGGAGCGGCCGACGCCTACCTCCTCCCTTTGCGGTTCCAGGATTCCGAAGGCCGCGCCTTGGATGTCTCTCGCGACGGCGAAATGACGGCCCGTGTCCGGGATCGGCAGGGTGTCCAGCAGTACCCGACCGCCGAGGGACCGGACATCTTCCACGGTCCGGAGGCAGTTCTCCGCTTCCAGATACGTGATCCAGCCCGCGGGAAGGTCCTGCATCGGCTGGGGCCACATCCCGGCCATGGGTTTTCCGTCCAGGGTGAACAGGTGGTACGGCATCCCGCCGAAGTCCTGCCCTTGGACCTCCCAGCCGAAGACCGCGCCGTAGAACTTACGCGCCGTCCCGGGTTCCGGGGTGTTCAGGTCGTGCCAAGAAACCGTGCCGGAACCTCCATTCGATCCGGCTCCCGCGCGGCCGCCCGTCTTCTTCCACAACGCGAACGGCGCCCCGGCAGGATCGAGGAGGACGGCCATGCGCCCCCGCTCCATGACGTCGATGGGGCCGCTTAAGACTTTCGCCCCGGACGCTTCCGCCTTCTTGACCGTTCCGTCCACGTCCTCGACGGCGATGTAGGGAAGCCAGGCCGGCGGCGCTTTCGACGCCCGTTGTTCCGGCGACATCGGGTAAAGCCCGCCGACGTCCTCCCTTCCGGCGCGGAGAATCGAATAATTCCCCGCCCCTCCGCCCATCGGGATATCTTCGACGGTCCATCCGAAGAGGCTCCCGTAGAACTGTTTCGCTCCGTGGACGTCCGTCGTTCCCAAGTCCACCCA
>PMLF01000332.1 GCA_003158755.1 Elusimicrobiota bacterium
GCGGAAGGACATGCCGGTGAGCTTTCCCTTGACCTCGGGGATCGCGAGGCCCACGGCCTTCGCGGCGCCGGTGGTGGAGGGGATGATGTTGATCGCAGCCGAGCGGCCGCCCTTCCAATCCTTCTTGGAGGGACCGTCCACCGTCTTCTGGGTGGCGGTGTAGGAGTGGATGGTGGTCATCAACCCTTCTTCCACGCCGAACCCCTCTTTGAGGAGGACGTGAACGACGGGCGCCAGGCAGTTGGTCGTGCAGGAGGCGTTCGAGATGACGTGGTGCTTGGCGGGGTCGTAGGCGGTGTGGTTGACGCCCATGACGACGGTCAGGACGTCCCCTTTAGCCGGGGCGGAGATGATGACTTTCTTGGCGCCGGCGGTGATGTGGCCCTGAGCCTTTTCGGCGTCGGTGAAGAGGCCCGTGGACTCGATGACGATTTCCACGCCCAAGGCCTTCCAGGGAAGTTCGGCCGGGGTCTTGGCGGAAACGACTTTAATGTCGTGACCGTTGACGACCAGGACGTCGTCCTCGGTCTTGTCGGCGGAAGATTTTTTGGAGGAAACCGTGCCGTTGAAGCGGCCCTGGGTCGAATCGTACTTCAGCAGATACGCCAGGTTGTCCGCCGGGACGATGTCGCCCACGGCCACGACGTCCAATTCCTTGCCCAAGAGGCCCTGTTCGACGAGAGCCCGAAACACCAACCGGCCGATCCGGCCGAAACCATTGATCGCTACGCGCACGCCAGCCATTGACTTCCTCCTAACTTAGTTAATTGAAAAAACGCCTCGGGCCGCCCCGGGGAGCCGCTTTCCGCCGAATGGATAAGGTGGGGAAAACCGGATGAAACAATTAAATTTTATCTTTAGACGAAACGCGGGTCAACTAGCTCTAGCGGGAAGGTCGGCGCGATGAGCCGCCGCTGGTCCCAAATCCCTGCGAGGGGCCGGCCAACAGATTTTGGATGGCCTGGAGAAGCTCCGTGGGGTTCACCGGTTTCGCCAGGAACCCGTCGGCACCGGCCTCTTCCGCCTGGCGGCGGTCGGCGGTGAAGGCTTTGGCGGAGAGCATTAAAACTTTAACAGACTTCGTGGCGGGATCGCTCTTTACCTGGTGGCAAACGGAAAATCCGTGGACTTCCGGCAGCATGATGTCCAATAGGATAAGGTCGGGAGCTTCCTTGGCGACGGCGTCCAATCCCAGTTGACCGTCCTCGGCGGTGCGCACGTCGTGTCCCGCCCCCGTTAACACATGTTTGAGGAGTTCCCTCGTCGCCTCATCGTCTTCCACCACCAAGAGCCGCGCCATGGGCGGATTCTAAACTATTCGCCCCCCCGTCGTCAAACCCGTCGGAAACGCCCCACCACCGCCGCCAGGACCCGTTCCCGGTCGTCGGAGCGCCCGGGGCCCGACTTGATCCGCCGCAGGCGGCAACCGTCCCCACGCCGGACCACCACCCATTTGCCATCGGGAGCTGCGGAACACTCGGAAAGTAGGAGATAGTCCCCGTCCTCGGCCAGGGGGGACCAATGTCCCCCTTTGACCCGCAAGGCGGCCGAGCGGCCGCCGTACCCGGCGCCCACCGTCAACGGCAGCAATTCCTCAGGCACTCCGGAGTCGAAATCGAAGGAGAAGGGCTCCTCCGTCACGGGCCCGAAGACGGGGACGGAGGCGCCCGGATCGGAGCGGCCCGCGTCGCGCCAGGCATTCTCGGACCGGCGGCGGGGAACGAAAAACCGGTCCAGCACCTGGACCGAGAGCCCCAGCTCCCGCGCTACTTTAGGCCTTAAATCTTCGTCCGGCCGGGACACCCCTGTCGTCCATTGGGACACCGTGTTGGGAGCGACGCCGAGCCGTTTGGCCAGGCGGGTCTGGGCGCCCCGCAGGGTCCCGCCGTTCCATCGCGCTAGGATTTCTTCAAACGTCACGGACGCCCCCCTTAGAGCCTGTCCCAGAACTACAGGCCTATGCTGACGGCCCGGATTTGCGGCGATTTCGAGGAGCGAAGAGGGCGCAGGCTGGTAGCCTGTAACCGATGAGCGACGAAGGAAGCGCCCAAAGCCGGGCCGCCCCGAAGGGGCCGGGGGCTTATCGCTCCAGTCTTCGTTGCTCGTCGGTCACATAGCCCCACTACGCTCCCTCTTCGCGCCTCGATCGGAGCGAAAATCCCCCGGTCATCATAGGCCTGTAGTTCTGGGACAGGCTCTGTGAGTATTGAAGTTCTTGACATTATCAAGATTGTCTAGTAACCTATTCCCGTCATCGCCGCTCTTCACCGGCGTTCCGGTGAAGCGGTACGAAGTGTACGAATAAGTACAACCAAGGTCAATAGAACGTCGTGCCAAACAACCGGTTGTTATCGTCTAAAACAAAGGGGAAGGACCAGCTCAAGGTCCAGATCGACCCCGAGGTCCACCGGCTCCTCCGCCGACTCTGCGCGCGGAGCCGGCGCAACCCCGCCGGTCAGATCGAGTTCATGACAATCATGTTCCATCGGCACGATCTGGAAAAGCGAATTCCGCCCCTTTGATTCCGCGTTTCGGCCCCGGAAGCCCCTGTTTCCGGGCGCCGCCCCTCCCGCATCCCCTGCGAGAGGGTCGCACCAAAAGAAAGGCCCCGTCTCCGGACGGGGCCTTTCTTCATTGCCGCTAGGCAACGTCCCGGTTTATCGGACGGGACAAACAGACATCGCGGTCTGGTCGAAAGTTATGGTATTTCGTAAAATGTCGGCGAACGGAGAGCTCCTCCGTTGGTATTCGTCCGATAACCCGACCCAATCGAAAGGAAGTCTTCCCGCGGTATGCTCACCATCCAGAACCTCCACAAAGCTTTCGGCGCCCAGGTGATCTTCGAGGATGTTTCGCTCCAGATCAACGCGGGGGACCGCTACGCCCTGATGGGACCCAACGGCGCGGGGAAGTCCACCCTGATGCGCATGATCATCGGACAGGATGAGCCCGACGGCGGGACCATCCAAATCGTCCGCGGCAAACGAGTGGGATACCTGCCTCAGGAAACGGCCGAGTTCTCCAACGGGACCGTCCTGGAGGAGACGCTGAAGGGCGACCCGGATTTCGACGGAGAAGAGGCGATGACCGATCCCCGCCGGGTGGCGGAGGCCAAGAAGATCCTCATGGGCCTGGAATTCCGCCTGACGGACTTCGATCGGCCCGTGACGGCCATGTCAGGCGGCTGGCGCATGCGCGTTGCCATCGCGCGGCTCCTCCTTCAAAAACCCGACCTCATGCTCCTGGACGAGCCCACGAACCATCTGGACCTCCAGGCGCTCGTTTGGTTCCAGGGATTCCTCCAAAACGTCGAGAGCGCCATCCTCGTCATCTCCCACGACCGGGCCTTCGTGAACAACCTGGTGCACGGCATCCTCGACCTCCGCATGCAAAAAATATTCCGGTACAAGGGCGATTACGAATATTTCGTCGCCCAACGGGAAATGGAAGAGGCCAAGCTGGTGGCGGCCTATGAGAGGCAGCAGGGAGAAATCTCCGACGCGATGGATTTCATCAACCGGTTCCGCGCCCAGGCGTCCAAGGCGCCCCAAGTCCAGAGCCGGCTCAAGTGGCTGGACAAGCTGGAGCGGATCGAGATCCCGCCGGAGATCAAACACGTCAAGATCCGTTTCCCCCAACCGCCCAAAAGCGGCGTGCGGGTAATGACCTTGAAAGGCGTCTCCAAGTCCTACGGCAACCTCAAGGTGTACGAAAACCTGGATTTCGATTTGGAGCGCCACCAGCGGATCGTATTGGCCGGACCCAACGGGGCGGGAAAATCGACTCTCCTCAAGGTGCTGGCCGGAGTCCTTCCCTTCGAGTCGGGCACCCGGGAACTCGGGTTAAACGTCACGGCGGGATATTTTTCCCAGCACCGTCTGGACACGCTTAACCCGGAGCGGACCGTCCTCGAAGAGGCCACGGACACCCGCCGGATGAACCCCGACCTTTTCGTGCGGACGGTGCTGGGCACTTTCCTCTTCCGCGACAACTCCGTCTACAAACAAGTGAAGGTGCTCTCCGGCGGAGAAAAGAGCCGCCTGGCCCTGGCAAAGCTCCTGCTGGACCCGCCCAACCTGCTCCTCCTGGACGAGCCCACCACCCACCTCGACATGGCTTCCGTCGAATCCCTGGTGGGCGCCCTCAAGGCGTACGAGGGCACGATGGTCTTCATCAGCCACGATTTGTATTTCATCAACGCCCTGGCCGACCACGTCCTGCACGTGGACGCGGGAAAAATCAGTTCCTACCACGGCAACTACGAATACTTCCAGCGGCGGCAGGCCCAAAAACGGATGGAGCTTTCCGAAGGCACGACACCTCCCCCTCCCGCTCCCGCCCGCGTCCATTCCCATGCCCCGGGGAGCCCGGCGGTCTCCTCCTCCGCCGACGATGCGCGGCGCTTCCGGGAAAGCGAGAAGTCCCGCCAGAAAGCCCGCAAGAAGATCAACGTCCGCCTGCGGGAGATCGAAGCGGAGTTGGCGGACCTCCAAACCCAAATGGGCTCGGTGTTCATCCAGAGCGACTACAAGAAGCTCATGGAGCTGGACGCGTCCGCCAAGGCTCTCGAAGAGGAAAAAGCCCGCCTGACGGCGGAACTCTCCGCTTCGTGAGCGGAGGTGGCTTCGGCCGCCGCGGCGTGGTAGGATTGGTCATGCTCTTATTGACGGCGTGCCCTCTCTGCGGAGAGGGAAAAGGTTCTTTCCAATCTGTCATCCGTCGAGGACCCTGGTCCTTGGTTCGGTGCCCTCGTTGCCGGTTGGTATTTTTGAATCCGCGCGACCCGGACGACCGTTTGAAAGATCGTTATCGGAACAACCTTCGGTCTCCGGCGGGATATTATGACCGCAGCGCCGCCGTGGATATCGAAGTTTTTCGGGAGAGACTGGAAGCCATCGAGCGATGCGTTCCTCCCGGGAAGCTTCTCGACGTGGGCGCGAGCGTCGGGACGTTCATGGAAGAGGCTCAGGTTCGGGATTGGTCCGTTGTCGGTTTGGAGCCCAACCCTCGGGCCGCGGCCGATGCCCGCCGTCGGGGGCTGGACGTTCGGGAGGGGTTCTTCGGCCGTTCCTGGTCCAAGACTTGGGTAGGTGGTCTTCTCGATGCGGTGGTCATGAACGACGTTTTGGAGCACGCGCCCGACCCGACGGATTTCCTCTCGGCCGCTTTTTCCCTGCTCCGTCCCGGCGGCGTCGCGGTCGTCAACACCCCGAATTTCGACAGTCCCCTCGCCCGCCTTTTCCAAGTCAAACCGGAGGAGCACATCCTGTATTTTACGAAGGAGTCTTTGACCGCCGCCGTTCTTCGCGCCGGGGGCCGCGTCCTCTCCCTCGAAGCCCGGGGGCGTCCCCGCAATTTCGCCGCTCTCGCCGGGGGCGAGACGTTGGGTTTCCTCGGGGCGCGGGCCGCCTCGTGCGTCCGATGCCTGGGGCTGGATTCTACCGCCAACGCGGTCTTGACTCGCTTCTTTCATGACGAACTCTTCCTCCTCTCCGCCCGCGCCTGACCTCGGGTTCCGGGCCGTTGCAATCGGCTCGTTGGTCTGGGGGATCGCCGTTGCGGCAATGAAGCTTCTCCAGCATGCCGCTCTTCAAACCCAGGCGTTCGACCTAGGTATTTTCGCCAACGTCCTCTGGAATACCTCCCGCGGCCGCTGGTTTTTCGACGGAATCCGCGGCGTCAATCATCTGGGGGACCACTTTTCCCCGCTTTTGGCGGTTTTGGCCCCGGCGTTCCGGTTGTGGAACGATGCGGGGGTTCTCCTGGTGATCCAGAGCGCCGCGCTGTCGGCCGCTTTGCCCTTCGCTTACTTGTTGGGACGACGCGTGACAGGCCGCCGCGACGCGGGAGTCCTCCTCGCCGTCTGGCTCGCCTTTCTCCCCTTCCTCCATCGAGTCAGTCGTTTCGATTTCCATGAAACAGCCCTCGGCGTGCCCTTGATATTGGGAGCCCTCGCGGCCTGGCACGGAGGTCGGCGGAGGGCGTTCTGGGTTTCGGTCGGTGCGCTGCTGTTGTTGAGGGAGGATTACGGTTTTCTCCTTGCCGGCCTGGGGTTCTCGTGGGTGCTGGGCGGGGACCGGAAGGAGCGGCGGGTGGGGGCGTTCCTCGCCGTCGGAGGGATTTTGTGGTCCCTGACCGTGATTTTCATTCTGATGCCGCTCTTCCATTCGGGCGGACAACCTTTGGGTTTCAGTTACGGACACTTGGGTTCCGGGCCGGGGGAAATGATCCTTTCCCTCTTCCGACCTCGGACGCTGTGGAATCTGACTCTTGGCTCGGGCGTCCGGCGGGAGACGTTGGCGGGCATCGTTCTATGGACGGGCGGGCTCGTCCTGTTGTCGCTCCGATATTCACCGGCGTGGCTGGCGCCTGTCCTTCTTCAGTTCTTGAGCGGACGGGATGGTCAGATCCGACTGGAAGCTCACTACGCGGCCGGAATGATCCCCTTTTTGGTTTACGCAGCGGCTTTTGGTTTACGCGCCGTTTTGGACCACCCGTGGGTATCGGTCCATCCGAGGGCGGTTCGCGCCGCCTTGATCGCGATAGGGACCGGGACGGCGGTGATCGGGTTCTTTGCCGTTCCGCCGTATTTCCATCCCGTCCCGGTGGATCGGAAGGGCGCCGCGGCGGTCCTCCCGTCGATTCCGCCGGAGGCGTCCGTGCAGGCTTCGGCGAACTTGGTTCCTCACCTATGCCTACGGAAGACGATTTGGATGTCCCCCGATTCCCGCCGGACCGAATGGGTGGTTTTGGACCGGACGCCCGTTGGCTTCAGCCCTCCGCTCGAGGTCTTAGAAGAGTCGGCCCGCTTCGCCGGACGAAATGCGGCATACCGCGTGTATTCCAGGGGCGGGATCGAAATCTTCCGGTTCCCATTCCAACGGGAGGATAAATCATGACGTCCACGGTTCTCGTCGTCCCCTGCTTCAACGAATCCCGCCGCCTGCCGGTCGAGGCTTTCCTGGATTTCGCTTCCCGCCGCCCAGACACGCGGTTCCTGATGGTGGACGACGGTTCCTCCGACGGGACTTGTGCGGTGCTGGACCGGATGGCCCGGTCTTCTCCCTCTTTTTCCGTCCTGCCCCTGGAAGTGAACGTTGGGAAGGGGGAAGCGGTCCGGCGAGGAGTTTTGAAGGCGCTGGAGGGCGACGCGGTCTTCATCGGATTTTTCGACGCCGACCTTTCGACGCCTTTGGAGGCGGCGGCCTCCCTTCGCGCCGGGCTCGAATCGGATCCGGTGCTGGAGGCGGTTTTCGCCGCCCGGGTGAAGCTGGCGGGCCGCGTCGTTGAGCGGGGGACTTTCCGACACTACGCGGGCCGCGTGTTCGCGACGCTGGCGGACAACTTGCTCCGCCTCCCCTTCTACGACAGTCAGTGCGGGGCGAAACTGTTCCGCGCCGGACCGTGCTCCCAGGCGCTTTTCGAGGAACCTTTCGGCTCCCGATGGATTTTCGACTTGGAGATCGCCCTGCGGCTGAAGCGATGGGGGAAAGAGCGGGCGAGGGGTCTGGAGGAATTGGTCCACGAATTTCCGTTGGAAGTCTGGCGTCATCACGAAGATTCTCGTCTCACGCCTTGGGACGGCGCGAGGGTCTTGGTCGACCTCGTTCGCTTGTGGAGCCGGTACCACGGTGTTTGAAGGCCGTGCGTTTTATGACTCCAACGGGAAACGGGTCTTTCCCTGAGACCCTTCGTCGGTGGAAGACGTTCAATCTCTCCTCCGGAAAAGGGGGCCCGTCTTGGCGTTGATTGAATTCCAGGGGATGACGCGCTCCTTCCTATTTTCGGCGACCACGGGGATCCTCTTCGGGATCTGGCCCGCCCGCAAAGCGTCGCTCTTGTCTCCCATCGAGGCATTGCGCTACGAGTGAAATCCCTCACCGGTCAAGAGGAAACCGATGAATCCCTGATGCGGCGGTTTCAAGCCGGCGATGGGGAGGCGTTCGACGTTTTGTTCGACCGATATTCCGCCCGGCTCATCAATTTCGCCCACCGATTTTTGCGTTCGAAAGAAGAGTCGGAGGACGCCGCCCAGGAGGTCCTGCTCCGCGTTCACGGGGCGAAGGACCGTTACGACCCTTCCCGTCCTTTCCGTCCGTGGCTGTTTTCTATTGCCGCCCGGCTCGCCTCCAACCGTCTCCGGCACAGGAAGCGGCACCCGTTCCTTTCCATTTTCTTCCGCGACGAGGTGGACGTCGATTCGCCCCTCTCCGTCGATCCTCCCGACCGTCCGTTGGATCGCCCCGAGCAGACCGCGGAAACAACT
The DNA here is from genome assembly GCA_003158755.1 of Elusimicrobiota bacterium. Lineage (GTDB taxonomy): Bacteria > Elusimicrobiota > Elusimicrobia > FEN-1173 > FEN-1173 > FEN-1173. The sequence continues at coordinate 8,267 of PMLF01000332.1, forward strand.
CGTCTGGCCGAAGCGGTCCGCTCCTCCCTGGACAAACTGCCCGAAAGCCAAC
>PMLF01000029.1 GCA_003158755.1 Elusimicrobiota bacterium
CACCACGCCGATGAAGTGGCGGAAGGGTCCGTCGTTGATCCTCACGTTCTCGGCCTTCTCGAACTGGACGGCCGGCTTGGGCTTGGCCGTCGGCGGCGCGTCGGTGACCTGGAGGAGCGATTGAACTTCCTCTTCCGGGAGGGGCGTGGGCTTGACGCCGCCCAAGAACCCCGTCACCCCCGGCGTGTTCCGGATCAGCCAATAGGTGTTGTTGTCGATGTCCATGTCGGCCAGGACGTATCCCGGGAAGAACTTCCGCTTCTTGATCTGTTTCTTGTGGCGGCGGATTTCCACCACGTCCTCGGTCGGGATCAGCAGCCGATGGATGAAATCCTTCAGCCCCTGCTGCTCGACGGCCTTCTCGAGCGACGCTTTGACTTTATCCTCGTGCCCTGAATAAGTGTGAATGACGTACCAGCCTCGAGACATCCGTGGGGGCTCCTTGATTGATTAAGAAATCAACCGCTTGAAAAGGAAGGAAATGATGAAATCGATGGTGCCGACGTAAATGGAGAACACGATCACCAGAAGGATCACCAGCCACGTGGAGGCGATCATCTGCGGCCGGGTCAGCCAATTGGCCTGCTTCAACTCCTGCCAAGAATCTTTGAAAAACCGGATAAACGAGATCATCCTTCAAGTTCCCCTAAAACACAATAAATCCCGGAAGTTTTCCGGATTCCAAACCTTTCTTTCGACGTTCCAAACGGGATTTCCTGCGGAAAGGTGGCGGAATTATATTCCATCACCATCCAAACGTCAAACAAAAATTTTAAGGCAACGCCCGCAGCCGATCCCAGCCGACAAAATGACCNNCTTTATTGGGTTTCCCAATATAGCACATTCTACCTGGGAAAACGTTCGGCTGTCGATCGAGGTCGGTTCCAAGATATTTCGGATTACGGGCCCGCCGTGATGGTGACCGTCATGTCCTGGGACTGCACCGTCGAGGACGTGGTCGGCATGGCCACGCCGAACCAGAGGGCCCGCGCCGCGCCCACCGGCACGGCGACCCCCGTCTGGGTCCCGTTGATGGAAAACTTCGCGATGGTGCTCGCCTGGGAAACCGTGGTGAGGACGTCTTCCGGGCCGAAAAGCGCCGGGGCGGGCAGCGCGGCGTTGAAGGCGCCGAAGACCACCACGACGTTCGGGGCGGTGGGCAAAGCCGTCCCGATGGACCAGGGAGAGCCCGCCGTGGTTGTCGCCACGGATAGGGAATATGTGCTGGCGATGTTCCCCGAGTTGGTGACGTTCACCGCCGTGGTGGAATAGGTGGAAGTCCCCACGGGAACGGTCCCAAACAGGTATAGGGCCTTATCGACGCTGACGCCCCGGACGGGGATCTGGGCGTAGGCGGTGGCTCCGTTGGACAGCAAGGACCACAAGGGGATCTCGTTCCGGGCCTTGATGGCGAAGTAATAGGTGACTCCTTGAGGGAGTCCCGAAAGCGTCAAGGACTCCGGCGTGCCCTGGACGTTGGGCGCGGGGATGGCGGCGATCAACCCCGGGGCTATCGAGGAGTCGGCGTTGAAGAGTGCGTCGCTGATGGCCGGGGACTTGGCGGGGGTGGTCGTATAGCGGATGTCGTACTGCTTGGCCGTCGTGCCCGCTTTGTTTCCGTAGTCCCCCGGAGCGTTCCAGGAAAGGACGATCTGCCCGATGCTGAACCCTTGGGTGGACGAAAGAACGATCGCCGCCGGCGGGGGTGTGGTGTACGCCCGGAAATCGAACTCGTTGAACTGCCAGTAGAACCCCGTCCCATCCGTCACGGCGTTTACCTTCACCCGGGCGTTGGACACCGTCATGGTGGCGAACCCGACCACCAAAGCCCCGCTGATGACATCCTCGTATACGTTCGTCCAGACCCCCGCCGAGGATATATCCACGCTGATTTTGGTCTGCTCCAAGGACGAGGGGGCCACCACGCGCAGCCCGTTGGCCAGCACCGCCGGGGTTTGAAGATAAATGTAGGGGCTCCACCCCTGGCCGCTGTTGATTTGGTGTAGACACTGGGCGTACGTGGCGTCGTTGTCGTCCATGACTTTGGAAAGGTTGAACCAACTGCCGGTTGAGTCGCTGCTGATGATGGGCGTCACCCAGCCTGCCGTCCCGTCCGTCGGAATGGGGCCGGTGGTGAACTGGGCGTCGGCCCCGTCGACCTCGGCCCCCGCCGAGCCTTGCCTCGCTTCCGCGCGGAAGTGGTACGTCGTGAGTCCGGCCAACCCTCCGACCGGAATGTCTTCCGTGGCGCCCGCGTTAAAACCATCCACCCATGGAGTGGACTGGCCGTACCCCGTGGTGGGTCCGTTNNCATTTGGCAGAGGGCGCCGCCGGTGTCCGAAAGGAATCCGTGGAGCACGGCGGCGTTATCGGAAACGGAGGTCGCCGCCTGGGTCACCGGCACCGGCAGAGTCGGAGATGCCGACACCTGCATCGCGGCAATGTCGTAGAGCCAAAAAGTCCAACCTGTTAAAGCGAAATGGAAAGTGAAACTAAATGCGTCGATCTGCTGCTGGGGGATGGGAATGATGGAATATTGACCATCGGTGACGGTGCCGATGTAGACGGTGGTCCAAGCGCCGCCCTGGGGCAGAATGTTTAGGCGAATGCTGTCCACGTGGCCGTAGCCGAAATCGCTCATGACGCGAATGCTGTTGGTTAGGAGAGGCGTGGTATAGTTAAATCGTAGTTCGCCGCCAAAATTCGGAATGGGTTTGGGGTCGGGATAGGGGCACGAAGCATAGGTGTTCACGCTGGCATCGTAGGCGTTGGCCTGGTTGGTCCAAGCCGCCGAAACGTCCGTGAAAGAATTGGGATGCATCCAATACCCCGGAGCAGCCG
>PMLF01000330.1 GCA_003158755.1 Elusimicrobiota bacterium
GGCTTTTTCTTGCACCTCCGGATCGGCTTCGCAAAACTCCCTCAGAAATTCGAAATAATTCCCACCACTGAACACGTTCCACATGGGAAACCGATCACTACCCATCCACTTCCAATGCCGCAGGGATCGGCGAAGGCCTTCCATTTCGTTCGGAGCGAATTCATGGTCCAATAAGTGGGCGATGAGGAGGGGGGGCAATCCGTCCTTGAATGCCCTTTCATGGATGACGATGGTGCCGTTGTTCTGCCGGTATAAGTAGGGTGAGCTGCCTCCGGTCGCGATCTTTACTCGGAAGGGCGTCCGCAATTTCGTTCCGTCGAATTCGCGGTACAGGTTGTAAAGTTTCCAAACTTCTTCCATCTTTTCCCGGTAAGCCGGTTTGAGGGTGGAAAATCCCGGCCCGTTTTCGACCGCCCCGGATTTAGCGATGGTCCAGGCCGCTTTCTTATCGACGATGGGGTCGCCGATCTTGCGCGTAAAAAATTCGATAGGCGCCGAATGCGCATTTTCCTCGCCGGAGGGAGCGGGTTGTGATTTTTCCCGGTTGGAGCGGGAAGGTTTGAAAAGCCGGGAGAAAAAATTCGACGCCAGCCGCCGCCGCGCCGCGCGGAGGGAGACGTGGGTGCCTCGTCTCGTCGAGAATGCCAGAGGGGATTGGGGGTCGGATTCCTTACCGATGGTTGCTTCGATTGAAGCTCCGGTATTAGGGTCTTTTAAGGTCACACCGCTTGGTTGAGCGTCCTCGACCTCCAGTTCGTGAATCGGCGCGTTTTGAGCGACGACGGGTTCGACGGAGGCCCTCGTGATCGGCACACCGTTTTCCAGATCCCCGGCTATCTCCGCCGTGGTCAGAGCTAGGGCCGCAGCGGTTGGTACCGTTCCCGGCGCCGCTTGGCTCGGATCGACGGATTTTTCTTCCAATCCCCTTGCTGTCTGAAGAAAGACCGCCCGGCCCAGGACCATGTTTTCCAAAGGGGTGTACGGACGGGAGAGTTCGTCCAAGGAACTGCCGGCGCCGTCGATGCTGGTGACGCGGGGGGTGAAGACGGCGTAGGAGATTTTCTTTTTCGCCAGGAGGTCTCGGAGGCCGGCGGTGTGGAAGCCGCCGGTGACTAGGGCCACGATGGGGGTACGTCCGGAAGTGGCGGCCGGGACGTTTTTGGTCTTGGTCAGGAAATTGTTCAGCAGGTCGTCATTGCGGCCGAAGGCGGAGACGTAAAAAGATTCATAGTCCGTCAGGGGCGCGGGGAATGTCTGGGCGGGTAACGACAAACCAAAAGAGGCCAAACGATCATTAATATTATTTTCGGCGGCGCGGCGGTTTTGCCATAGGGACCAATCCTGGGGAGTCATCTCATAATGGAAGAGGCGGCTTAAGAGGCGTGCGTCCCGCGTCAGGCTCAGGGCTTCTTTTTGTTCGCCCGACTTGGCCAGACGGTCGCCGGTTTCTTTTTCAAGAGACGGGATCTCGTCGAACAACTGGTCTTTGCGGATGCGGTCGGCGGCTAGGGCGTATTCAATATAGGAGCGCAAGGCGGGGGTGCGGTCCAGGTTCACTCCCCGGCGGGCGGCTAGGGATTTTAGGTGTCCGTAGTAATCGCCAAAAGAAATTCGTCCCACGCGGAATTCCAGGCTTAGGGATACCAATTGGTCCAACTCGGTTTTCGACAGAGCGCGGGTCAAGGCTTCGACCATCTTGTTCCGCTCGGCTTCGGCTTTTTTGAAATCGATGCTTTTTTCGAGGGCGTAAGCCTTCATGAACTCGGCCACGGCGGGGAACTTTTTTTGCAATTGTTCAGGTGTTCTGCTCCCTCCCCCGTTTACGGGGGAGGGTTGGGGAGAGGGCGAANNCCCCGTAAACGGGGGAGGGAAGAATATTTGGGGAAGAAACATTTGGCACGTTGACGAGGGCGGTCAAATAGTCGCCCAGGTTCAAGGTTCCGGCGGCGTAGGTTTCGGCTTTTTGGTCCAGGGCTTTCAACTCGGGGCTGAACACTTTGGATTTGATTTCCGTCAAGGCGGCGGCGAGCCTCCCTTCGTAATCCTTAACGGCGTCCTTGAACGGGACGGTGCGGCGGTAGGCGTTGACGTTGGCCACGTAGGAATCTTGATTTTCCACGCCCCAGAGCAGGGGTTCCTTCGGCGCGGTTAGGCCGAAGTGCTCGGCCCCGCCGATGAGATGTTTCTCGACGAGGAGGTCGGCGGTGAAGGCCAGGTCGTCCATGTGGTCCTTGGCCGCGTTGCGCCAAACGCCGTTGACGAAACCCCCGCGTGCGCCTTCCAGTCCCACCAGGCGCAGGTCGTACCGGTCGGCCAAAGCGGAGAACATCTTGGACATGTTCTGTTGGGATTCCACGTGGGTGTGAACGTCCTGCACCAGCAGCACGAGGGGCTGCGTCTTCGGGTCGAATCCGGGGGCGAGGGAAAAATCTTCCACTTCGGCGAAGGGTGTGACGAGGCCCGTCATCCAGGCGGGGAGCGTTTTCTTGGTGGCGGTCTTCAAGGAAACGACGTCGGCGGAAAGGGGCACGTATCCATTTAGGACTTTTTCGCCCAGGGGCAAAACCTGCGAAAGGGAAGCTTGGGCGGGCTCGCCCGATGATTTTCCGGAAACCGCGTGGCGACGCTCTTCCCAGAAACCCGCTTGCGCCAGGGGCGCCGCCGTCGAGGTGTAGAATAGGACGGCGGTCAAAAGGGCGGCGATGGATTTTTTAATCGTCATAGGTCATGGGTTCCTTTTGGAATTTCATTGAGATAAGAGTAGAAAACCCAAATTAAGATCACCTTAAGCAATCGTAAATAAGTTGTAAATTTTTGAGTGGAGGATCCGAGGCGGAAAGGCTCTTTGGTATGCTCTTTCCGAGTCAATGCAACTAAATTTGTCTCTGGAAGTTATTTGCGAAATGGACGGGATTTTCCTCCCCCTTTGAAAAAGGGGGATGGAGGGGGATTTTAACCCAGGATCCATCAAATCCCCCCGGACCCCCCTTTTTCAAAGGGGGGACACCAATTTCGCAACCGTCTTTCGTAGGGGCGGGTCTAAGACCCGCCCCGAATTTGAATTCGTCGGACGTTGGTTTGCCCGTGAACAATATTTCCCCCATTTTCCTATGAGCGAATTCCAAAACACCATCCTCTCCGAAGTCCGCCGACGGGGGCGGGTCACTTTCGCGGAATTCATGAAGTGGGCGCTGTACCATCCCATTCACGGTTATTACGCGGCAGGAGGGGAACGTCGGGGACGCGGGGGGGATTTCTTCACCAGCGTTGGAACGGGCGGGTTGTTCGGGCGGCTCCTGGCCGAGTCCGTCACGGAGATGTGGGACCATTTGGGGTCGGGGCGGTTGACCTTGGTGGAGTTGGGCGCTTCCGACGGAGGGTTGGCGGAACAAGTCCTGAAAGCGTTGGAGGGGAAGGGACGGGCCAAAGGAGTTTCGGTTCACCTCGTCGAAAAGAGCGGCCCGGCGCGGGAGGCCGCCCGGCGGCGGCTAGCCCGGTTTCCCCGAGTGCATTTGTGGGAGGATTTGGACGAAATGGAGCATACGGCGGGCGTCGAGGGGGTCGTTTACTCCAACGAATTCTTCGACGCGTTGCCGGTGCATCGGGTGAGGATGGAAAGCGGCGCGCTCCAAGAGTTTTTCGTGGTGGAAAAAGACGGACGCCTCGTCGAGGAAGCGGGCGAGCCGTCCACGCCGCGTTTGGCCCGCTGTTTCGAGGAACAAGAGGTCCATTTGGCGGAGGGGCAGGCCGCGGAGGTCTGTCCGGCCCTGGAAGAGGTGGTGGAAGGCATCGACCGCGTCCTGGCCCGGGGGTTCGTCATCACCGTGGACTACGGCGAGCCGTCCGTCGATTTATACCGGGAAGACCGCCGCGACGGCACTTTGCGGACGTTCCGCAAGCACGCCGTGGGCGGAGACCCGTTCCAAAATATCGGCGAGCAGGACATCACCGCCCACGTGGATTTCGGCCGGTTGGCCGCCCTGGGGGCGAGAGGCGAGTTGGACCCGCTCCTGTTCTGTTCCCAGGGTTCCTACTTCCTAAATTCCTGCGAGGGACTATTGCGAAAAGTCGTCGAGGAAGAGGGGAAGCAAGACCCCTCCATGTCCCGGCGGGTCCAGCAGCTCCTCCACCCCGAGGGCATGGGCGGCGCGTTCCACGTTTTGGTCCAGGGAAAGAACGTGGGTCGTCCGGAACTTTCCGGCGGCAAAGCGAACCGCCTTCACCGTCTGGTCAAAATGGTAAATTCTCCGCCGTGAAGAAAAGCCTCCTCCTCTTTTCCCTTCTGGCCGCCGTCCCCGCCGCTGCGCTTCCGTTGATGGAACCGGCCACCGCCTCTTCCGTCGTGATGAAGGACCGTCCCGTCCGTCTGCCGCCTCTCTATTGGTACGAACGGGACCGCGAGGCCGACACCCACCTCTT
>PMLF01000019.1 GCA_003158755.1 Elusimicrobiota bacterium
CGTAGGGGAAGACGCGCCTACCGTACGAGCTGAAAACCTCGCACAGTCTCCCGTGAGAACTGCACAGGAGCCCGCCGGGGTCGGGGCGGGTGGAAGGAACGGAATTGAGGGCCGCGCGGGGGGTGTGGACTCGGGTATTGTTTCGGATCATGGGAATACCACAGGTATTAGTTCCGGCGTGTCTCAGACGAGCGTATGGGGGCGGACGAAGGCCCTTGTCCGTGAGGTTAACGAGAAGGTGGGAGCCGCCGGGCGGGTCCTGCTTGGCCGTGGTGATGACGTGGCGGGCCTCGGGTCGGAGACGCCGAACGGTGGGATATGGGGCCGGTTTAAGGCCCTCTTCGGTGGAGATCGCGGCGGCTCTCTCGGGGCGGCGAAGCTTTCGGATTTGCCGCCGAGGGGTTCGTATGAAGTCGTCCCGGCGGTGGACCGGGCGACACTGGCGGAGCGCGCGGCGGGTCCGGCTCCGGACGGCGGGACGCCCCCGCCCGCGTTGGGGCAGTTGGAGACGGATTTCCACGGGCGGCCGATTGCGGGGACGACGTTCCATCCGACGGGCGAGAACGTGGGCGGCGAACCCAAATGGGCGTTGTCGTTCGGGAAGATGAAACCGATAGACATCGCACCGCTCATCCCCGAGGATTCATTCAACATCTTTGAATCGAAGCGCGGCGGGTCCGCGTTCGGAGATACGCGGGTATTCACCGACGAGAACGGTATACACTGGCGGTATGAGATGAAGAGCCCCGATTTGTCGGTGGCGCGCGCGGACCCCGAGGCGCTGGAAGGCCATGCGTGGACGGAGAGCATCCAGAGGACGGAGAACGGCAATACCCAGTGGTTTACGGATCGCGGCACATGGAGCGACACGCGGGCGGTGATCGAACTGGACGCCTACCGTCGGAACTTGCCGGAGTGGTTGAACAAGGGCGAGGAGACGGCGACGGCGGCAGAGACGACCGGCCCGAAAGGCAACGGCATCCGGGCCGGGCCGGAAGTGGCGAATCCACTTCCCGCCGACGGGATGTATGCAAGGGTGGTGACTTTAGATCGGGCGGATTCGTTCTTGAATAAAGGCGGTAAGTTCGCCGGTGAGATGGACCCCGAACTAGCGGCGACAAAGCGGGTGTTCGACGAGGGGGAAGCTTTTGTAACGGCCAAGGACGACATTAAAAACGTGGGGACATCCGGTGATTTGACGAAACAGGCCACCTTGCAGCAGTACAAACGGATTCCCGTTCCACGAAATGATACATCCCAGATGGTTATTGTTCTTCGCGCTCCCGATGGCCAGGTGTTGGCTACACCGATAAACGCGGAGTTGCGGGGGTATGGAAACATCGGGACGGGCCGGACGGCGGGCGGGATTCGAGAGTTTGTGATTCCGAACAAGACGTTGGCGCAGATGGAAGCCGACGGCTACCAGTTAGAGGAAGTTTATCAGCTTGACGACAAAGGGGTGAGGACACAATGGCAACCTGTTGCGAAGGACGGAAAGATAAATTGGGAGCCTACGACGGAACAAACGTTGACGAGGCCAGGGAGCTTTCCCGGCAGCAAGGCGAACTCTACAAACTCTTCCGGCAGGGAGATGCTTTCCGGTTCAAAGAGTCTAGGGTCGGAGAGCGCCACGCCGACGGCGACTTCGAAATCCTCTTCCGATGTCCCCAATGCGGCCAGCTCTGGACTTACCACGAAGGCCCCCGAGACGCCGCCATCTACACCAAAATCACCGTCGAGGACGCCCGAAAGCAATTCCCCGAGTTCAAAGGCTAGCGGCCATGCGACGGCGGGTCTGGCGCTCGCGACGTTGGGCGTCACGCCGTTGCTGATCGGGTTCGCGGGTTTCCTTGGCAGGACGAAGAACGAGGGCGGGGAACAGTTCGAAGGACCCGCCCAGGGATCGGCCACCCCGGCGCTGGCGCAGCTGCCGGGCGCGGCGCTGGCGGTCCCGGCGGTCCAGGAGATCCCCGCCGTGACGCCATCCGGCGAGATCCCGGCGGCGGTGCCGCAAGGCGCGGTGTCGCCGCGCAAGAACGCCGTTTTTGACGAAGGGACGCCCGTCCCCGCGTTGGTCCCCTCCGATTCACCCACCGATTCCGCAACACATTCCAAACCACAACCCCAAATCGATTTAACCCGCCCAGAGAAGACCGCCGCGGCCGAGACCCGCGCCGCCCAGGAGAAACCCGGATCGTTCAAGGCGGCCATGCAGACCGTCGGCGCGGCCGTTGTCGGCGCGGTGCGGGCCGTTTTCGTTGGATTGGAGAAGGCCGTGGAGGGCGTGGCGTGGGCGGGGAAGACGGCGGCGGGGCTGGCGTGGAATCTTTTGAGGGGAGCCCCGGCGCAGGTGATGGACGCTCCGAGGAAAGTTCGGCTGGTCGAGGGGCAAGTGGCGGGGGGCGTCTTCACGGTGTTGAGCGGGGAATTCTTGGTTGACCAAGCGCCTTTGATCTTCGATCCGAACCCGGCGAAACCGGCGGTGATGATCGTTCCGGGGATGAGCACGAACAGGGACACTTGGAAGGATATGCGCGAGAAGGTCAAAGAGGTGTTTGGCGTGTCGGAGGCCGTGAGCATATCCAATCTGTCCAACATCCGCGTGTACACCGACGGGGTGAAGATGATCGGGCATGAGTTTTTCGGGGCTGACGACAGGGTGGTGCAGAGCACGGCGGCGGGGATGATAAAGGCCGTGGACGAGAAGGGGCTTTGTTTCGTGATCGGGTACAGCCAGGGCGCGGCCATTTCACACCGCGCGTTCGACCTTTTACCGTCGGAATACAAGGCGAGGGTCCATATTTTGACGTTGGGGGGAGAGTGGGCGGCGAACGTGAAGTCCGACGGGGTGGCCAGCGCGACAAACTACTGGAACAAGGGCGACTTGGTTCCGGCGTTGGCGAATTGGTTGCTGGCACCCCTGAACGTTTTGATCCCCGGTCGGCAGGGGCGTATTTACGTTTCCCCGAACCGGCAGAAGGATGGCGCGGCCAACGCCCACTTTTTCAAGAGCTACGACGGGGCCTTGAGGGAATGGGCGGCCCAGGCGCTGACGACGTGGGACGAATTCCAACGGAAGGAGCGACAACGATGAAGCGGTTCATCTTGGGGGCGTTGAGCGTGGCGGTGTTGGCCGGATGCACGTCGATAGACAAGGATTATTCCAACGATCCGAAATATTCGTTCATGGTCGGGACGAGGTATCGGACGAAGGAGGACACCGTCGTCTATCGGAACCGGGGGGAGAAGAAACTGGAAATCGAACGCTACGGCGGAGACCCCGAGATTCCCAAGAAGGAAGAGATGCAGCCGGTTCCCTTCCGCTTTTACAATTCGGTCATCCTCGGCGTATTGCCCGCCGGGAGCGAGTTCCAAATCAAGAAAGTTAAGTATGAGGGGTCGGTGTCCGGCGCGTACGTGTATTACTACGCGGCGGTGACATCCTCGACGGCGGCGGAGTGGGTTGGGAAGGAGATGAACACGACCTGGCTGGCGCAGAGGCCGAAGAACCTGCCCTCTGGCGAGGACGGACCGCCGGTGTTCAAGCCGGAGTTGGTGGAAGAAATCCCGGCGGCGGGGAAGTAGGTGGCCGCCAATGAAGTCCGGGAGACGGCGGATTGGTCGTCGTATGGCGTCGTGACGTGGACGCGGCGTGATCCGGTCAGCCTGGACAACGATCCGATGTACCGGCCGCTGATTGGGAAGGTTCTAAGGACCGTGCAGACGCTCGTGGTGATGACGAGAGGAGGCCGGACGGTGAAGGTCTTGGATATCCCCGGGACGGCGTGGGTGCCGCAGCTTCGGAACATTCCGGCGAAGCTCCCGGCTTATTATTACGACAGGATGATATGCGGTGTATTTCCGTCCGGCGGGACGGTGCGCGTGGCGCACATCGAGCGGGCGCAGGGCTACGGGGTGGAGTCCATCGGCGTATACGCCGATGTGACGAGCGAGGGGCCGTTCAAGGGCGAGCGCGTGGATATCGGCGCTCTGACGGACTTCCACGGTCCGCGTCCGGAATTCGACGGCCGTTGTGTGGAGGAGGACGGACTGTCATGGAAATGAAGCTTTCAACGGCGGCGGGGCGTCTGGGTTTGCCCTGGTGGGGAATCGCGGCGTCCTGCGCGGCGGGAGCGATGGCGGCGGTCGTCATCTGGCAAACGTGGGGGATTCCCTTTTTCCATCCGCAGCCCGAGACGTTGGGGGTCATGATACGGGACGGCAA
>PMLF01000076.1 GCA_003158755.1 Elusimicrobiota bacterium
CCTTTTACCTTTTGCCTTGGTTTCCTAAGCCGGTTTTCTCATCCGGACGAACATCCAGGCGCCGACGACGGCGAAGATCATGTCGGCCATCCAGGCGCCCATCCACGGCGGGCACCAAGGTTTTTGTCCCAAAGCCCGGCCCACTTGCATCAGGCCGAAATAGAGGAACGACACCGCCAGGGCGAAAGCGACGGCCTTCACTTTGCCGTCGCTCTTTTGGAACGCGAAGGGGATTCCGAGGAGCAGGACGATCAGGTTGGCCCAGGGCAGCGCCAGTTTGCCATACAAGTCCACCTCAAGGTCCCGCGTGGGGACGCCCAGGTTCTTCAAGCGCCGGATGTGCCGTTTGAGGCTCTGATAACCGAGGGATTCCGTGATTTCCTCGGGCGGCGCCAAATCCATCGGCGATTCGCGCGTCTTTAATTCCAGGGAAGAAAAGGTTCTCTGGGAGGCGATCTCCACGCCGTTGGTTTTGAAGGTCCGCTGAACCCCGTCGACGAAAACCCACCGGTCCTTTTTCCAGTGCGCTTTCGCCGACCGGATCTGAGAGACGGGGCGTCCTCCGTCGCTCCGGTCCACCACGACGTCCTCCATCCATCCTTTTTCCGTGTCGAGCAGTCCGACGGAATAAAAAAGTCCCCCCGCGCCGGCCGCCGTGACGTTGCCGATTTTGACCCGGCGTTGGGACGGGGCGTGGCGAACGTTCTCCGTCCAAATCTTCTTCGTCGTCCGGGAGGCGGCCGGGGTGACGTATTCTCCCATGCCCAGGCAGAGGAGGCTGAGCGCGATCCCCACCCACAGAAGGGGACGGACGAGGCGCCAAGGGTGGACGCCGCCGCTCATGGCGGCGACGAGCTCCTTGCGGTGGGACAGATTTCCCAAGGACAAGAGCGCGGCCAGCATGGCCGCCACGGGCAGGATCTCCGTGAGGCGAAGGGGGATGAGCGCCAGCAGGTATTTCGCCGCGAGCTTGAAGGGAACTTTTCCGGTGATGAAATCGTCGAGGCGTTCCATGAGGTCCGCCATCAGGACGAGGATCACCAGGGCGCCGGCGCTCGCGAAGAGCGGGCCTATGAACGCCGCCAGGAAATATCGCGTGAGACGCCTCACGTGGCCGTTCTCCGCCGGTACAAATACGCCCCCGCCGCGAAGCACACGGCGTTGGCCGCCCACAGGGACGGAAGGGCTGGGAAGGCGTCTTTCTGGGCCAGGCTGAGCCCCATGATCAACAAAAGGTAGTAGACGAAAAGGACTCCCGCCGCGGCGCCGAAGCCGACGCCCCGGCCCCCGCGCTCCAACGTCATCCCGAGGGAGATTCCCAGAAGGCCCAAGGCCAGGGGCGCGAAGGCGATGGCGTAGCGCAGGTGGTACTCGGCGAGGACCTCTCCCGCCGGAATGTTTTCCTTAATCCTTCGGCGGATCTCCGCGTTCAATTGCGGAGTGGTCAATTCCCTCCAGGTCGTGTTATGGGCGTCCGTCGTTTCCGATAGCGGCACTTGGAGGTTGTAGTGCTTGAACCGAATGTGGACCACGTCCTGGGGTTGGTCGCCGGAAAATCGCTCGATCTGGCCGTCCTTCAAGTTCAGGGTTAATTGGCGCGCGTCCGCCCGGGCGACCCCCGACTTGGCGAAGATGCGTTGGGCGCGGTCATCTTCCCGACGGTAAATCCAGACATTGGTGAGAGCGTTGTTGTCCCGGTCCACTTTCTCGGCGTAGAGCCGGATGTTCCGGAGGGGGATGAACTGCCCCGGTTCGATCTTGACGAGGGGGTCCTTGTTGGCGATCTCGTGGTAGATGGTGCGGAAGGCGGCGACGGATAGGGGCGCCCAGACGGTGTTGAAGGGGATCAGGATCAGGCAAAGGAGAAAGGCCCCCAGCATGGGCGGCCACATGATCTGATTGAAGGAAAGCCCGGAGGCTCGCAGGGCCGTGATCTCGTGGTCCTCCGAGAGCCGTCCGAAGACGAGCAAGGCCGCCAGCAGGATCGACATGGGAACGCTCAGGCTCAGGACCGTGGGAAAGAAGAGGGCGAAGATGCGGACCGACATCGCGAACGACACTCCCCTGTTGATCAGAAGGTCGATGACTTCGAACACCTTGTCCAACAGCAGGACCCCGGAAAAGAGGGACAGACCGAAGGCGAAAGGTCCCACCAGTTGGATCAAGAGGTATCGGGCGAGGATCATGGGGGCATTATAGCCGGATTTTAGAGGTCTGGCTTTTGACTTTGCCGTCGAGACGGAAAAATAAACTGGCTGAAATGGCGCATGAATAGATGTAAGCTTACCCTGATTATGAGGCGCTCCGTGCGGCAATCTCGTCGGCAAATCATTTTTTTCCTCGCCCTATTATTTCCTTCCGCACTATTGGCAGGTTACGGGTTGGCCGATCATTCGGCGGAGGAGGATTTAGGGCTTTCCACCCCCACCGTTCCGGCGACGGCGTTTCCGGGGGCGTCCTTGATGAAATTCGACCCTTCCCTATGGAACGAGGCGCGGAAAGCGGTGGAGTCGGGACAGGAACCGGGAGCGCCGCCGTCGGTGAAGGTTTCCACGGCGGCGGCCTCCAGGCCCGCCGAGGCGCCCGGCCTCATCAACGTCGAGCTGCCGTACGAGTCGGGGCTCTCCATCGCCGGACGCAAGCTCATCAAGGTGAAGATTTCGGAGACGGTGCGGAAGAGCGCCGAGCGGGCCGCGGAGCTGGGCGTGCCCAAGCAGCAGCACGACTTCCAGATGGAACAGCAGCTCCAAGTGAAGATCAAAGGGAAAGTGGGACGCAAGATCGCCGTCAACGTGGACTTCGACGACACCAAGGAGGACAAGCGGGACATCTCCGTCGTCTACACCGGCGATCCCGAGGAGGTGGTGCAGGAGGCCGCTTTCGGGGATATCACGCTCTCCCTGCCGTCGACGGAGTTCGTCTCCTACTCCAAGCAACTCTTCGGCGTGAGGACCCGGCTCAAGTACAAGAACGCCCAGTTGATGGCTATCGGCTCCCGCACCAAGGGCATCACCGAAACCAAGCGCTTCAACGGGGACGTTAAGTCCAACCGGATCGAGATCCCGGACACCGCCTACATCACGCACCGGGTGTACAACATCGCCTTTCAGCCGGGCCGCCGCATCCGGCCCGGGACGTTCCGTATTTGGCGGGACGACCTCAACGCGGCGAACAACGTTCCGGGTATCACGGTATTGAACATGCTGTTCACCGATTTTAACTCGACCTCGACGTTCACCGGGAATTTCGATCCCTTGATCGAAGGCCAGGATTTCGCCCTCGACCTCACTCGGAATCTGTTGATCCTGACCCGCGCCGCCGGAGTGAACGACGTTCTGGCGGTGGACTACCTTTTCGATGACGACGGGACCGCCCTTTCCTCCGCCGGCTTGGCGCCGGGCCCGAAAATGATCAAAGCGCCCAACGACCTGCCGTTGGATAACCCGATCACTCCTTCCGCGAGTTCGGAAATAGGTTGGCAGCGAGAGGTGAAGACCTTCTATTCCATCGGCCAGACGCAGATCGTCCCCGACAACGGGCGGGGCAACTTCCTTTTGACCACCGAGGACATCAACCGATTGTCCAACGCCGTGTTCCTCAAAACGACGCCGCCCACGCAGCTCCTCTATCCGAACAACATCGAAGTGGATTACACCAATGGGCGTTTCAACATCAAGATACCTCCCGGAGGCGTCCCCGTGCTGGTGTCCACGACGGCGAACCCGGGCCTTTACGACCCGATCCCCCAACATTCGTTTTCCTTCGTCGTCGAATTCCAATACAAAGTCAAGTCCTACATCATCAAACCCAACATCATCCCCAACTCCGAACGGGTGACGCTGAACGGGCGGCTGCTCATCCGCGATTCGGACTATTTCATGGATTACGATTCGGGGTTCATGACCTTCTTCAACGCGGACCAGCTCGACGAGACCAGCCAGATCGAGGTGACCTACGAATACGCCCCCTTCGGCGTCCAACTGGGGGAGACCCTGGTGGGTTCGCGCGCCGAGTTGGACCTGGTCCCGGGCCGGTTCAAGGCGGGGTCCACCTTCCTCTACGATTTCGCTCCCAAGCCCACGTTGGTTCCCGACATACGTTCGACTCCCCGGAGCCTCATGGTCCTGGAGGCCGACTCACAGCTCAAGGACTGGAAGGTGCCTTTCACGCCCGCCAAACTGTCCCTTGCCGCGGAGGTGGCCAGGTCCAAAGATAATCCCGACGTGTACGGGAAAGCCCTCATCGAGTCCATGGAAGGGGTTAAGCAGGAAGTTCAGGCGATCCTGGGTCCCGAAGCCTGGCACCCAGCGGCCAACCCGGGGAGCAATCCCTTCCTTGAATCCAGCGGGGGCAGCCGCCCCGATGCCTTATGGACCTCCCTCAGCGACGAGCAACTGCAAGTGAAGAACATTAATCCCGCCGTCACGGGCTCGAGCGGAGACGACAAACTGCGGGCGATGATCCTTCCCTATTCTCTAGGACATAATCCCGATCCCGCGAACGATACCCATCCGGAGATGGTCTCCATCGTCCAGTCCCTCTCCAAGGCGGGGTTGGACTTTTCCCAGAGGCTCTACATGGAGATGTGGGTCCAGGGAGCCGGGACCGCCGGAGACGGCGTGGACATGCAGGTGGACATCGGGCAATTCAACGAGGACGTGGACGGCAGCGGCATTTTGAAGACGGAGGACGCCAACGGTGACGGCACACTGGACTTCGGCGAAGACGTCGGCTGGCTCTACGACGCCTACGGAACCGACGACGGGGTCCATTTCGGCAACGTTGTTGTCGGCGCCGGCAACAACCGCCTGGACACCGAGGATATGGACGGAGACGGAGTCCTTCGTCGATTGGACGAGGTCCCCCGGCCGGGATTGCCGCTCCTCCAACTTTCCCAATTAAAAAGTGTTTCCGGAGCCAAGATACTCAACCCCGCTACCGGCGGGGACGAAACCAGCATCATCAAAGACCTGAACTTCACCGGGTGGCGGATCATTACGGTTCCCCTGAACATCCAACCTGCCGATTTGACGGCGTTCCAGGCCATCAAGCAAGTCCGCCTGTCTTTGAATAACAGTCCGGGCGGGGGTTCCGGTTTTCAATTCCGCTCGGGGTCCATCACCATCGCCAAGCTCTCGTTCGTCGGGATGACCTGGGAGAACCCGACCATCCCCGCCAACCTCTACGGCGCCACGCCCCCCCTCAACAGCACCATGACCCTGGCGGCCGTCAACAACGTGGACACGCCCGGATACGTCCCTCTCTTCGGAAATTCGGGCTATCAGGACCTCTACAAGGACGAAACCCAAACTCCGACGAAAGAACAGTCCCTCGCGCTCCAGTACGACCTCCAATCGATTTCCAGCGCCACCACGCGGGAGGTGTACCAGACGGCGCGGGATTTCTCCACCCACCGGACCATGCGGTTCTTCGTTCAAATCCCGGCGGGCCAGGCGGCGGGGGGAACTCTGTCTCTCCAGATGGGGTCGGAGACGGACTACTACGAGTACAAAATTCCCTTGACCGCCCGTTACGTCGGCATGTGGGTGATGGAGAGCTTGACCGCCGTCGATCTCAATGGCGATGGCATTCCCGACGTAATCACTCCCATGAACCCCCAGGCCGTCGTAACCGTCGTGGGCAGCCCCAGTTTCCAGCGGATCGGGCAGCTCAAGCTGGTCATCGACAACGAAACTCCCGCACAGCTGACAAGTACGGTGTGGATCGATGAGATTTACATGATCGGGGCGCGGAAAAGGAACGGCAATGCCCAACGCTTCGCGGCGGACCTCCAACTCCCGGGGTGGGGAACCGTCGGCGGCCGCGTCCGGAACGTGGACCGGAACTTCGAGACCTTGACCGCCCAGGTCCTGAACCAGGACCAGAACCAATCCTCCGCCAACGCCAGCTTCTCCCGCCTGAGCTGGCTCCCCTTGAGCGGCAACGTGAGCAAATCCGCCACCGTCACCCCCGCCGTTTTTCAGACGGGTTCCGCGGGGCTGGTGTCGCTCCTCTCCGAGGGACACGAGAACACCGTGACCGCCCGGGGCGACGGGCAGCTCCTCCTCCCGAAGCTTCCGGCGTTCGGTTTCTCCTACAACAAGGCGGCTTCCTTATCCACCTCCCTGGGCCAGCGCCGCAACCAAGACGCTTACACGGGGTCCGCCGATTACCAGGTGCCCTGGGCGCCGGACATCCTTCCGGGGAAGCTGTTCACGTTCCGCCCCCTACCGAAGAGCGTCTATGTCAAATACATCCGGACCAACAGTTTCCTTTCGGTCTTCAATTCGACGAGCGTTTTCAACTCGACGGACACGTTGAACGTCCAAGTATCGACGGACTCCATCCTCCGCGACCAAGTGTTCAACCGTTCCTCCACCGTCGAGCTGGCCGACGATTGGACCATTCGAACCCCCTTCGCCCCCTGGGACGGGTTGTCGCTTCAGCCCACGGTCAACTGGAAAAGCCAACGGGAGCGGCGGCATTTTTCCGACGACGATTTGGCCTTCGCCCCCGATTTCGCCTCCGCCGGTTCCTATCGGGGAGGGTACAGCCAAACCTATTCCCTTTCGGGTTCCTGGAAGATCCTGAAGTGGCTGGAGCCCCGGTTCGACGGGCAGATCGGGGGGACGGAGACCAACAACCTGCCCATGGCGTCCTCCCCCACGGCGTTCGCCGAAAAACTCGTCTCCCGCAACGCGAAAGAAAACTTTTTCTGGACGTTCCGGGCCGCGGACCTTGTGCCCAAGTTCCGGCCCACCCAATCCTTCCGGCTGGACTCCAGCTACCGGCTGGAAAGCGGAGACACCTATCAGAACATCAGCTCGGAAGACAACAGCTGGAGAGGCGTCAGCCCGTTCCGGTTCGAAAAGGTCGCTCGGGCGGGGGGACGGCGGATGTATGGGATCTTATCGCCCTTGGACTTGGGGACGGACGGACAACTCACTCAACTCACGATCCGAAACACGTTCCGATCGAGCCTCGATTGGACGCCGTTCGATTGGCTGGCCCTGAAGGGGCCGGCGGAGCCCCTCCGGACCTTCCACGGGACCGTCACCCTGACCAACACCGACGATCACACCGCGAGCGGCGCCGCCCTCAGCGACGTGTCGACGGTGGTCTGGCCCGACGTCCTCCTCTCCATCCGGGACACGGAGCGCTTCCTGTGGCTGGAGCGGTGGGTGAAGAACTCCCAGCTCAACTTCCGGACGAACCGGAAAGACACGGAGACCTTCGGCCAGAATTTCTCCCGGGCCAACTCCCTGGGGTCCGACTACCACTTCATGTTCCGGGACAAATACGACGTGTTCCTTTCCTACGGGGCGACGGACGGGTATACCTTGAGCGAGTTGACGGGCGTCCGCACTTCCGTCTCAAAAGGCTACGCCGATTCGGTCCAGGTGGGGACGCGCCTCAAGGACTGGCAGGTGACGCCCCGTGTCGATTTCAAGGGAGATACGACCGCCGACGAAAACGGTTTGAAGACCCAGGACGCGACGGAACAGATTTACTCCGTCCTCCTTCGTCTGGATAAAAATTATTCCCGGGGGTTCCGAATCCCCTTCACTCACAGAGTGTTCGAGAACGTGAACCGCTTGACCGTCGATTGCAAACTGACCTATGACCGGAAGGCGTCTTCCATCAACGTGGCCCAGACCAACACCGACAGCTACTCCGTCGACCTCACCGGCGAATGGGAGATCAACAAATATTTCCGCTTCTCCTTCGGCGGTGGAGTGAGCGAGATCGCCAACCGCGTTCAGAAGAACGACGGCATCATGTCCTTCAACCTGACCAGCCAGCTCGTGATCAATTTCTAGAAGTTACAAGTTGTTTGCAACTTCATAAGGAGGAATTAATCCCCTTTGCGTATAGTTGAATCAGTACATCAATATGGGAAACATTATCTATCATCGGGTATCGCGTGGGGGGAAGGAAAGGCGGTGGTCCGTTTTTCTGCTCTCCGTCCTCTTCTTTTGCTCCACCGTCCTGGCGACCCGGGCGGAGGCGAACTTTTGGGATGAAAGGCGCGATTCCACCCGGCGGCTGAAGTCGGGGGATTCCTCATCGGAAACGGCGGTCCCCGCCGGGTTGTCGGCGGAGCAGTACCAAACGCTGGCCCAACTGCCCCGGGCCGGGCAGGTTGGTTTGGGCGCGGTTCAAAGCGTTTCCGTCGGTGCGGGTCTGACGCCGACGCTTTCCTCCACCCCCTTGGATTTACCCGCGCTCTCCGGCGACGCTCCCGCGTGGGTGTCCTCTCTCATCCTTCCCTACGGTTCCATCCGAGACATCCACCTTTCCAAGAATCCCGGCGCGCCTTTGATCATCCATATCCAGGATGCCCACGGGATCGAAGAAGCTCAACGGAACATGGCGGCCATGATCCAGGGGCTGCGGGAAAGCCGCGGCGTCAACTTGGTTGGGTTGGAAGGCGCCGAGGGGTCCTTCAACTTGGGCCCGTACCGCAACTGGCCGGACCCGGCGGTCACCCGGGACGTGGCGGCGTATTTCTTGAAAGAAGGAAAAATCGGCGGTCCCGAGTTCGCGGGTATCACCGCTCCTCAACCCCCGACATTATGGGGAATTGAGAACACCTCCCTTTATCTGCAAAACATCAAAGCCCTGAAGGACGCCAACAAGGCGAAGCCGGAACTGCAAAAGGTCCTCGCCGAACTCAACGCTTCCGCCGAGTCGTTGAAGGAAGCACTCTACTCCCCGCCCCTCAAGGAATTCGACCGCCATTTCCGGGATTATCAAGAGCGGAAGGAAGGGCTCGGGGCTTACGTGAAATATTTGGAGGGAGTGAGGAAGCGAGGGAGCGAGGAAGCGAGGCAAAATGATTTTCGAAACCTAACGCTTCTCTTGAGCGCCTTGTCCGCCGAGGACGCTCTGGATTTCAAACAAGTGGAGCGTGAACGCCTTCAACTGGTGGAGATGCTGGCGGGGCGGCTCTCTAAGGACCGTCTGAACCTTTTGGTCCAGCGGAGCTTCCAATACCGCGCCGGACAAATCGGGTATGGGGACTACCACGGATTCCTCCGGACCCTTTGCCGCGATAACAAAATCCCCCTGGACACTCTCCCGCAACTGAGCCGCTATATCGACTACGTCCTCCTGGCGGAGAAGATCGACCGCAACAATCTGTTGGATGAACTGACTCAAGCCGAGCGCGAAACCCAAGACCGCTTGGCCTCGACGCCCGAGCAAAAGCGCCTGATCGCCGTCGCCCGCCGTCTGGTTCTTCTGGATAAGTTGTCCGCCCAGGCCATGACGCCGGAGGATTGGTCTGCATACGAGAAAGAACGGGCGGAGGTTTTGCGTTTACCGGACATATTGGCGGATTTGAACAATGAAGCCGTCCGTGGATTTTACTCCCTCCCCCGTTTACGGGGGAGGGCTGGGGAGAGGGCGAACCGAAGCGAAAAGCTTCCCCTCTCCGGTCCTTCGGACACCCTCCCCCGTAAACGGGGGAGGGAAGATACCCCTAAAGAACAACTACCGAACGACATTTCGGTTTTGTTGAAGCCTTCCGAAGATTTTTGCCGCGGAGCCGTCGCCCGCAATTCCGCCTTCGTTGAAAACCTGTCCGCTCAAATGAAGGCTCAAAACGCCTCCTCCGCCGTGCTGGTGGCCGGAGGGTTCCACTCCGACGGTCTCAGCCGCCTCCTGCGTGAAAAGGACATGTCCTACGTCGTGGTCACGCCCAAGATCACCGAAGTCCCCAAGGAGAACAACTACCTGGACGTTTTCGCCCGGGATCCCTTGCCATTGGAAAAGCTTTTCTCCGGCGAGAAGATTTTCCTTCGCTACCCCGATCTTCTGTCCGCCCGGGCCATGCCGGGGTTCGAGGGTTCCTGGTTGGACAAGTTGAAGTTCATGTTGCTCCTGTATTTCCGTCAGGGACGCGACCAAGCCCTGTTTCGTGTCCGCGCGAAAGAAGCCGGGTTGGACATCCAACGTCTGAACGATGGAGGAAAAACGGTTGATGTGAATGTGAACGGGGAATCCGCACGGCTCCTGGTGACCGGAGAGGGTCGCAACCTGGTCGTGAAATCCGTCCCTCCGACGTTATTGGAAATGAGTGCTACAACATTGGAGTCGGATGTACAGGGCCTTGTGATTTTCGGGCTGGCGGCTTGGCGGATGCTGGCCGCGCATTCGTTGGGGTGGACGATCGCGGGGTTGTTGGTGTTGGCATTGATGAGGCCTTTAACGTCCTTCTTCGTGGCCCCGATCAACGAACTGGGACTCTTCGAGTCGGGGACGCGGGAAAAAATCCGCGCGCTTCACGGCGGGCGGGACATGAGCGACTTCACGGATTGGATCCGGGCGAAGCAGTCGGGGGCGGAGATGAAGACCGCCGCGCTCTTGACGCGGCTGACTTGGGGGGCGGCGCCCGGCGCGCCGGCTTTTGCTTTCGCTTCATCTCCCTCTCCCACCTCTGGGTGGGAGAGGGCTGGGGTGAGGGGGGAAGGGAGTCCTTTGCATCGAACATTTTTCGATGCCCCCCTCATCCGCCCCTCCGGGGCACCTTCTCCCACCCGAGGTGGGAGAAGGATGTACTTGGAAACCGATTCGCTCCTTCCTGTGCTGGTGGGGCGGGTGGCGCACGTGGCTTTGCACTGTTGGCAGAACCTGGTTTATTACCTGATGGCGACGGGCGTCGTTAACGAATATGGCGCGAGGAAAATGCTGGGATTCGTCCCCAAACGCGCGACGGCGGGGGAGGCTTTGGCGCTGAGCGGCGAAGCGAAGATTTTTACCGACGTGGCCGGGGTGGCAGTTAAATCGGCGGCGAGGGCGTCAGGGCGGCGAGTCTATCGGCTGCCGGGGGGAGTTCTGGAGTTGCTCTCCAACGAAACGAAAACCGAATCCGTTCCAGGCGGCGAAAAGCCTTTGATCGTGCCGGTGCGGATGTCCTTGGAAAAGGCGGGGGAGGTCCGGAAGATCATGGACGCCCATCCGGGGATGTCCGAAGGGGCCGCCCGGAAAATCCTGGCGGGGCTGGAAGCGGAAGCGTCCAAAGGCGGAGCGCTCCTCACGGGCGAGGAGGCGATGGAACCGTTCCTGCCGTCCGACCTTAAAGCTGAGGCGCTTGATCCCTGGGCGCGGGAGGAGATGTCTCCGGCGGCGTCGGAGGAGCTGCGCAAGTTCTGGGACAGTGATACCTGTCGCAATCTGAAAGAAATGGAAGGGAGCCCGATACCGTGGCTCGTGGCCTACGCCAATTCCTGGCTGAAGGAAAAGCCGGGCGGAGTCCTTTTGACCACGGCCGGCGTGGAAAACGCGAGAATCCCCGCGGAGACTAAATCCTGGCCCGAGGTCGCGCGGTTGTTCTTCCCTTTTCCCACCGGAGCGACGAAGGGCGACGGGGAGGCGTTGGAGCGGCTGGGCGAGTTCCGGGACCGGATGGGCCGGCTGTTGCACCCGAACGTTTTCCGTGAATTGCCTACGGCGTTCCGGGCGGGGCTGCTCTACGGGATGCATCGCCTGATGGAAACGGAGCGCGGCTGGGGCGGCCCGTCGGAAAACAACCGGCGCTCCTGGACGAATACTTTGGGGCTGATGGAGGCTGCCTGGGACGCGGCGGAGGTGGACGGGCGGGGAATGGAGGCGTTCATGGACGTGTGGGAGAGCCTCCCCGTTCGGGACGACGAGGAGGGCCTCCGGCGGACGGAGTTCGTGCGGGGCTTGTACCGGCGGATTGCCGCGGGCGTGAGGCCGTATCGGGCGTACATTGGAAGGGCCATCGAGGAAGCGAAGGCCGGAAACGACCTTTCCGATCCCGCTTTTCGGAGGGAGGTGATGGGGAACTGGCGTTTGGATTTGTTGGTGCGGGACCGGCTGGACGGTTACGAGAGGAACGGCAAGCCCATGACGCTGGGGTTCGAGTTTGAGCATTCTCGGTCGATGAATGTAGAAAAGATGAATCGCCTCCTCGAGGAAATTCCCGAGGCGGAAGGATGGAAGGCTTACATTCAAGGCTCATGGGTGGAAGTGAACACCCCCGTCCTCATAAATTCGCCGGAGAACTGGGAATCGCTTTTCCGGGTGTACCTGCACCTGAAACGGAACGGGATGCGGATCCGCACCATGCACATTCACGACGGGCGGGAGGGGCCTTTTCCCGTGACGAAGGGCGAAAAATCGGGGGACGCCCTCTTGCGCGCCGCCGCGGGGTGGGAGGGCGTTTTAACTCGGTACAAGCCTAAATCCGTGGTCCTCCTGCCGGAGTCGGGGTCCGCCATCGCAGGCTTCGAGACGACGCAACAGGACCATATGAACGTGGTCAATTTCAGCCCCAAATACCCCACCGTCGAATACAAAGGGTTCCGGCCTCCGATAACCTTCGCGGACCTCCAGCTGTCGGCGGAGCAGTCCATGGCCCTGATGCGGATGGCGTCCCGGGGAGAGCCGAGCGAGGCGGACGTGACGCCTCCGTTGACGTGGGGCCAAGATTTGACGGACGAGGCGGGGCGGCGGGCGGTGTTCCTGGCGGCGGACAGGCTCTACGGGGCGGACGCGGGCCCGGAGGGGGCCGCCGTCTTCCTCCGCAAGGCCTTCGGGCACGTCACGACGGAAAACGACAAGGCCCTCGCCGAGGTCCGGGCGGTGGAGGTGGAGATGTCCCGTCGGCGGCGGGAAGGAAGGATCGATTTTGAGGACTTGACCGGCCGCCTTGAATACGTCCTCGTCGATCCAAGGACCGCGACGGAGGCTCGGACGGGGGCGATCCGGGTGCTCCGATGGAACGTCATTAATGGAGCGATCCCCGACTCGTTGGCGGTCGCGGTGGTCAACACGCTCGCGAACGCGGCGCGGCATCCCGAAACGCCGGCGGATACGCGGGTGGATGCCGTCTCCCTGATGACAAACCAGAACCTAAGGGAATTTGCCCGAAAGACGGTGGAGAATGTGGCCGTCCCGGCGTTGTTGCTGGCGGGGAGGGATCCCGCCGCGTCCCAGGAAACCGGGTCGAAGGCGGTCCAAGTGTTGTGGAATGTGGGCCAAAATTTCAACTCAATGTTGGATCCGGTGGTCGGGGCGATGGGGGAATTGGCGCGGGACCCTCAAACGCCCTCGTCGGCTCGGGTTTCGGCGGTCCAGATGTTATGGGACATGGCAAAGAATGCGTCGTCCGACGAGTTGCGAACGAAGTCGGTGGAGGCGTTGAGGAAGGAGGGCGTCCCGGCCTTGGCGGACGTCTTGACGCGTCCCGAAACGCCGCAGAAAAACCGAATGGAGGCGGCCCGGATTTTGACCGATGTCGTAACTTATGGGAATGGACCGGCTCGCGTCGTCCTGGAGGATTTTGGGCCGTTGAAGTTGGCGGCTCTCGGGGCGCTGGCGGAAGCGCTGAAAAGCCCCGACCTGCCGCTGGATTCAAGGGCCGGCACGGTCAAGCTGATCATTTCCCTCTTGAGCTATGGGGCGGACCCGTACCTGCCGAGCCTCTCCGACCAAGGGCCGTTGAAAAAAGCGTTGGTCACGGCGCTGGCGGAGGCGGCGAAGCGTCCCGACGTGTTGCGGGCGGCGGGGTTGGACTTGTCATCGGTGGTCGAGAAGGTAGCGCGCGAAGGCTCCGCGGACGAGGCCGCGGCGGTGGTGGCGGGGCTCGCGGAAACGGCGAAAAGTCCCACCGAGACGCCGGAATCCCGGTTGGAAGCGGTCCGTGCGCTGTGGATCATCACCGAATACCCACCGCTGAAAGAAACGGCGATCAAGGCGTTGCTGGAAGCGGGGATTTCCGCCTTGGTCGATGTCCTAGAGGATCGCGGCGCGTCGCCGCAGACGAAGGTTGACGCGGTTCGGCTAATGTGGGAAATCGCGGATCGGAGCGACGCCGGGACGTTGAAAGGTGCGGCGGCCGGGGCGCTGGAGGAGACGGGGATTGCCGCCTTGGAGAAAACGGCGAAGGACCGCTCGACGCCGCCGAGAACGATGGTGGATGCGGCCCATTGGATGCGGATTATCGCCGCAAACGCCACCGGTCCGTTGGAGGAAGCGGCGGCCAAGGCGTTGGAGGACACGGGGATACCGGCGTTGGGGGCCGCGGCTCAGAATCCGTCGATACCGGAAAACGTGGCCGGTGAAGCGCTCACCAATTTGATGGGGATCATTTACAGCGCGGCGTCCCCTCGGATGAAATTGGCGGCTCTCGCGGGGATAGCGGTCGCGGCGAACAATCGGGTCGCGTCATTGGCCATGCGGCGGGAGGCGGTCTGGACGCTGCGCGACGTCGAGGATCGCCTCGAGCCCGGCCCGTTGAAAGAAGCGGCGGCGAAGTCTCTAGAAGAACAAGGCATCCCGGCTTTGGCGGACATGGCCCGGGATCCCATAGGGTTGGATGCTTTCATGGATTTATTGAACATCGCGGCGAACCGCGCGCCGTCCGATCCGGCGGGCAGGACGGCCTTGGAGGCCATGGAGGGCGCCATGACCGATCCCGTCGTGGCGCCGAGTAGGCGGTTGCAGATGGTCGAGGAATCGTGGCTCCGCGCGGAAAAGGTTACGTCCGAAACGGCGAGGGGGGGGGTAATGAAAATGCTGGAGGTCGCGGGAATCCCGGCGATGGCGGCGGTGGCGAAACAATCCGATGCACCGCATCAGAATAGGTTGGCCGCGGTCGATAAGTTGTCGTTCTTCTTCCAACAGAGTTCGGACGATCCGCTGAAACAGGCGGCTTTGAGGGCGCTGATGAGCGTGGCGCGGGATCCCGCGACGCCGGAGGTTGCGGCGAGGGCGGCGCTCGTGGATTTGTGTAGGATCGTCATCGGCGATTCGACGGCCGCTCCGGCGAGAGACGCCGCGATGGCGGTGATCGTGGAAATGGCGAAGGATCCCTCCGTACGGTCTCATACGCGGGAGATGGCGGCCGAAATGTCGTTGGACATCGGCCGAGGGGACGAGTCGAAGGGTTTGCCTTCGGACAAGGCGCTTCTGGAAACCGGTATTTCGGTTCTGAGGGATATCGTGCTGGATCCCAACGCGTCATCGGAAGGGGGGATTCGGGCGATAAATAAATTGGCCGCCTTCGTGGGGGAACGAAGGGCGCCTGATTGGGCGAGAGGGGATGCCCTCTCGGCGATGGCGGCCGTGGCGAAGAATCCCGACGCGCCGCGGGAAAATCGGGTGAAATCGGCGAAATTATTGTTGGGGCTGACGGATTTTTTGGGGACGGATGATCCCGCGAGAAAATATTTGGCCGAGGCTTTTAACCAGGTGGGGATGCCATTCATGAAGGAGGTGGTAAAAGGCGGCTTTGTTAAATTGGTTGTCTGGAATTTCGTGGAGGCGGCCAACGGCCTCCCTCCGTCTCCGCCGGGGGCCGTGATCAACGCGCTGAAAGGGCAGCGGTTGTATCGGGACGGTTTCAGGCCCGTGTTCCTTTTGGTGACGGCCGACGAGGCCGTCCTTCGGGCGGCGGCGGGGGCGCTTCGCCATTTGGGAGTAACGGAAGCGGAATTGATGGACCCGCATCGGTGGCCGGGGATCGTCCGCAAAACGTTCCATTTGGACTTGTGGCGGGCGTTGTCTTCCGTTTTGTCGGGCCGGGGGCTTGAACGACGATCGGCGATAGAGATGGCGGAAGGAGAAAAGGTTTTGAACAAAGTCCGGGAGCGGTTGGCGGGGGTGGATTTCCCGGGGGTGCG
>PMLF01000073.1 GCA_003158755.1 Elusimicrobiota bacterium
ACGAATCTACCTCCCCTTAATCCCCGACCGCGTTAGCGGAAGTGCCGCGTGGGAGCGGCCTCCTTACAAAGGAGGGGGAAAATCTTGGACAATAAAATCCGCACCTTTCAACGGAAAATAGTTTCAACTGAAAAATAAGGGTTAAAAACGGTGACGAGCCAGCCGGGCCAGGACGAGCATGTCTTTTTCCCGGCCGGCCAACCGTTTGAGGGCGATGATGTCTTCTTTGGAAGCGATCCGCAGAGGCGTCCCGAAATAGGCCGCCCGCAGGGACCGTTTCCAAAGGTTCGTGAAGGAAATTCCGGGTTTGCCGAAAACGAAATCCAGGGAATAGGGGGAGAGGGGCGTGACGACGGAAAGGGTTAACTCGTTGGGAAGCTTTGGATCCCGCCATTTGGCGCCGTCATAGACGACCAAGGGTTTTTCCCGGTTTGGAAGTTTGGCCAGGATATGGATTTCTTCGGGAAACTTCATCTTGCGGAGGACGGCCAGGACTCGTCCGGGACCGGACGAATCCGGGTCAAAGAGAAAATCCGAATCCTTGGTGCCGAAGGATTCCACCCCCTCCTTTTCAAGATAAACGTTCAAGGCCTCCATCCCAAAAAAAAGGAATGGGACGCCGTCTTTGCTCAGCGCCGACAAAATGGATGAGATCGTATTCTTAAGCACGGGACGTCAGCGGAAGGTGAACGAGGTTCGCCCTTCCAGGAGCGTCATGGAGGCCAGGGCCGCGCCGCCGATTTCGCCCAGGTTCCCTTTGCCGGGAGTGGGAAGGCGATGAGAACATTTTCGGCGGGCGGAAGTCTTTTTTCTGAAACTGGATTTCTGTTTCATACAAATAGTTTAACCCATTATGCGCGCTGCTGGAAATCGAGTTTTGATAATTTACATTATATTTACAACTCGTTAATGAGTTCTTAAGGTCGTTTCGTTATACTTTAAGCGTGAATATGAGTAAAAGATCGCCTCCTCTCAGCCGAAGGATTATCGCCGGTTCGGCGGCGGTATTATATACCGTCGGTAACGTCGTTTTTCCTCACGCGGCGGAGGCGAATTTTTGGCAGGAACGGCGGCGGGTGGCGGAGCGGCAGGGGGGAGAAAGCGGTTCCCTCGCGGCGGCGCTGCCGGGCTCCATCGGCGCCGAACGGGTTTTGAACCAGCTTCCCTCGCTTGAAACTCAAGCTTTGGCGCCTTCGCTTCCCCGTAACGTGTCTGAAAAACTTCCCAAGGGTTTCGCGGAGGAACACGCTTCGCTCCTGAACGCCCTGTCGTCCCAGTATGGCTCGATCCGAAGAATTTCCCTCGCCTCCTCGAACACTCGCTCCCTCGCGTCCTCACCCATCATTGTTCACGTCCAAGACGTCCACCAAAACCTCGCCGCCCAGCGGAACATCGCGGCCCTCGTTGGACGGGTGGCTTCGCTTCCCCACGCCGCCGGAAACCCGGCGATGGTCGCCCTGGAGGGGGTTTTCGGACCCGTGGACTTGAGCCGGTACCGGAGCACTCCCTACAAGAGCAGTTTGAAGAAAGCCGCCGACTTCCTCCTGAAAGAAAACAAGATCACCGGGCCCGTGCATACGCTGCTGACCGTCGGTGCGGCGGACGCGGTTTTGACGGGGGTCGACGACGAGTCCCATTATCGGGCGAACGTGGAGGCTTACCGCGCATCGGCGCCGCGCCAAGGGGAAATCAAGAAACAACTGGCCGAACAATCCTCCGCCCTTGTAGCCCGGAAAGCCTCCGTTTTCAGCCCCGCATTGAAGAGTTTCGACGAGAAGGTCCAAGCCTACCGCGACGGAAAGCTTTCCCTCGGTGATTATGTTCGAGTGGTTTCTGCGACGACTCTACCTCCCCCTCACCCCCTCCTTACAAAGGAGGGGGAAACAACCAAATTCACGTCCGTTCAGATTTTCGTTCAGGCTCTGGAAATAGAGGAATCCATTAATTTTAAGCAGGTGGAAGTCGAACGGCGTCGTCTTGTGGAAGGGCTCGTTAAAAGGCTGGATGAAAAACGAATTCAGGAACTGCTCCGATGGGGAATGGCCTATCGATCGGGTGCGGCCACCTACGGGGATTTCTACCGGTATTTGAGCGGCCTTTGCCGGTCGGCGGGTATGGATCTTTCCGAGTTCCCGGCGATGTCGGAATACGTCCGTTACGTCCTCCTGGCCGACCGCATCGACGCGGGGGCGCTGTTGACGGAAATCTCCGGACGGGAATCCGAAGTCTATGGCCGCCTCGCCAAAACTTCCGAAGAAAAGGCCCTTGTCCAAGAGTCACGCCGCCTTTTCTTGACGGAAAAGCTGGCGGATTTCGCCCTTACCCCGGAAGAGTGGAAGGAATACCAATCCATACGCCGTCACCCCGGCGAAAGCCGGGGTCCAGGTGTTGAAGCCGACTTTCAAAAGCGGTCTCACAACCTGGATTCCGACTTTCGTCGGAATGACGACAAAACAATTTCCGGTCTTTCCTCCTTCGAAGCATTTTACAAGGAAGCCGACGCACGGGACGCGGCGATGGCGGACAATTTATTCCGTATTTTTGTTGTTTCCCCTCCCCCGTTCACGGGGGAGGGTGGCCGAAGGCCGGGAGAGGGCGATGGGCGCGGACAATTTATCCCCTCTCCCTCGCCCTCCCCCGTAAACGGGGGAGGGAAAATCACAGACTTGCCGCGAGTTTCCGTTTTGGTGACCGGCGGGTATCACTCCGACGGGCTTGAGGATCGGCTGACGAAGGCGGGATGCACGGTCGTTACCTGGATGCCGAAAATCGAGAAGGCGGACACCGAGGCGGGTTCGGCTTACCTGTCCGTGTTCACCCAGGAGAAAACCCCGCTGGAGCAAATCTTCGCGGGGCGGAAACTTTACCTGACGCAAAACCCCCTTGAGTTGGCGTCGGTTCCGGGGATATTGGCGGCCGACAATCCCAAAAATGCATTGGACGCCGCCAACAGCGTCGTGCCGACGGAAACCAAATTCTCCGTCGTTGAAGTCGTAAAAAAAGGGTTGAAGTCCGTGGTCCGTTTCCTCTGGCCCGGCGGCCGCGGCGGCGAAATGGAGGTGACCTTCTCCGGTGGGGCTCCGGACGCCGCCGTCGTCGGCGTGACGGCGCGGGCGACGGTTTCAAGGACGGCGCGGCTTGCGGCAAGCACGGCGGCGGTCCGGCGATGGGTCGCTGAAACATTCCTGTCTTTGGTTCACGCGGTGTGGCGCTTTATAAAAGGGTTGGGCCGGACCCTTTTCCCTTTCCGTCTGGAGATCAAGTGGGGCGCCGTGCCGAGGTTCGGCGGTCCCGCGGCCGACGGCACGATGGGAGCCTTGTTCCCCGTGCCCGTCGGGATACGGATACTGCCGATGGCCTCCTCGGGTGAACGGTCGGCGCCGACCGCGCCAAAACCGGATTTCGAAGGGTTGGCCACCGAGTTCAATTCCTCCCTGCGCGATATGGGGGCGGCCGTCGATGTGGACGATCGCGCGGCCTTCGAAGCGGCCTATCGGCGGGCGCAAGCGATCGTCGGGCCCATGTCCGCCGCGGCGGAACAGGCGTCGGCGGATGACATCCGCCGGGCGGCAACGGCGATGGGCCTTATACCCGTCGGTGCGTCCATCACCGACAAGGAGTTGGAAATGTTTCGCGCGGCGTTCGTGGAAATCGGGCGCCGGGAATTACCTCCGCAGCTGAACGCTTGGGTGGAGAGCGTCTTGGACGAGGCCGCCGGGGAACTTTACGATGACTCCTCCGTCCGCAAGGCCAAACGGGCGGAATGGGGCAACGTGGTGGGGACGATGCACTTTTCGCGCCACCTGCCCGAGAGCCTATTGGCGAACTTTGAGGAGAACCGAGAGTATCTCGCCGCGGCATTGCAGGCTTTCCCCAGGGCATTCATGGCATGGGCGAGTTTTAATAAGCAAACGAAGATCGTTTCGGTATCCGGTCGGATCGGAAATGAGACGATGCTTCGTTCCAAACTCAAGCACGAATTCCTTCACTATTTGATGGACTCGGGTGAGGTTCGGGCGCCGGCGGGTTCGGAACACCTGACTCACGGTCTGGAAGTTCTGGAACGCGCCCGGCGGGAAGGCGCGGACGTATTGAAAGACCCCGCTGTCGTCGGCGAATACGCCGATCCGAAGGCCTTGCCGCTTTACGACCTCTTCAAACGCGGCGAGGAGATGGGGCTCTCCGGCGAGAGCGGCTTCGTGATCAAGCCCGGCGTGTCGGACGGCGACGCGGGGTATTTCTCCATCGAGCATCTCCTCTACGCGGCGCGGCGGGTGTATGACGAGAAGGGCCTGAACGCCGACGCCCTCACGGACCCCTACGCCGCCATGGCCAACGCAGGGTTCATCCTGGCGGGCGTCCTCAACGGCATGATGATAAAGGATCCCTCCATCAAGCCCTTGCGGTTTTTCAAGGACTTCTTCGACGAGCTTTACGAGCGGTACGGCCTGCCGAGCCCGGACGACCAACGCTGGCTGGACGAGACGTTGATGCCGGAGCTGCGCAAATACGGCCGCTACTTGGCGGGCCAGCGCCTGGACTGGGTGGAAAAAGACGACGGCTTGTGGGAATACCGGTCCCTCTCCGACCGTCAGGGGGAAATACGCTACGTCAAGACCGACGCCTATCCCCGCGGCAAGGACGGCGAACAACGGCGGGCCCTCGCGCGGGAGCGGGGTCTGGCCCATACCATTCTTGCCGTAGGGCGCGTGATCCACGGGCGGCGGTACATGCCGGAGCGGACCCACCAGGGCGACGTCGCCCCCGAAGACCGCCCGGCTTTCTCGGTTTTCTGGGACGGTTTGTTGACCCCGGCGGTTGCGCGGGGGGCGTTCGGCTTGAATCAGAAACAAATCAAGGACGGTTCCCTTGATCCTCAATATTCGGGCGGACCGCGCTGGGTGTCAAACCTTTTCCGGGACCGCTACGACGCCGGGTTGCCCATCGTGCGGGAGTCCCGGCTGGCCTCCCTGCCGATCCACCTCCAATTTCTGGATACGATCCTTTACCGCTGGGCCCATTACGACAACGAATCCGGCTTATTGGATGATCCACGGCTTAAGAACCCCGAGGTGGCCGAAGCCGTTAAGAAAACCCTGGGGGATTTGAAAGACGACCGGGGCTGGGGCCAGGTGGCCCTTCGCAACGACCGTCTTTCCGACGATGAATTATGGAACATCATCCACGGCCGCCTCTGGCCCGCCTTCCAAAAGCTCCTGGCCGAAGCCCGCCGCCGCGAGGAAATCCGCCGGGGTTACGAGCGCATGTTAAAGGAAGAGTTGATCGAGCCCGCCCGGCAAATGACGGAGGAGATCAAGCGTCAAGTGGAACAGTATCTGGATCATCTGCAAGTGAATTCCCCCGAAGTCCGGGACGCCATCCGCAAAGAAGTGGATCGCGACATGGAGCAGGCCCTGGAAAATTACGGCAAAAGCATGATGAACCAAATGACCGGGCAACCCTCGCCCATGCCGAAAGGTTCGCCGCAACAAGGCCGGCCCCAACCCGGACAACAAGGCCAACCGGGCCAACAAGGGAAACCTTCCCCGGGGCAACCCGGACGAGCCGGGCAGGGGAAACCGGGCTCGCAGGGAATGCCATCTCCCGGACGAGGGAGTCCGAGCCCCCAGGGACGTCCGTCACCCGGCCAGGCCCGCCCGGGACAACAAGGGGCGGAAGGATCGCTTCAATCATTATCGGACCGTTTGGGGGCCATCGACAAAGCCTTACGGGCCATGGATGACCGTCTCCGGCAAATAGGGGAACAGGTGCCGCCCCTTCAGAACCAAGCCGACGCGGCAGGGAAAGGCGCGGGCGAGGTGGAACGCGGCAAAGGCGCGGAGCGGGGAAAAGCGGCGGCCCAATTGACCCGGACCGTCGAAGGGTTGCGGGATGACACGCGAAAGATTTTAAACCAGGGACGCGCCGCGGCCGATGACGCGGCGGCCGCGGGCGCCGCCGCCGCGGGGACGCGGGACACCCTGCCGTCACCGGAGCAAGCGCGGTCCCTGGTGGATGGCGCGCAAAACGCCGATGGAATGACTCAAGAACTTTTGGACAAGCTCAAACAGCTCCTGGAAACGGCCAACCGGCTGGTCAAGTCGGCGGCCAGGCTTCAGCAGACCCAGGGGGCGGAACGGCCCGACGTTTCCCAAATTGCCGGGCAGTTGAATGAAGTCAGGAACGCCGTCGAGGATATCCGACGTGGGCTGGAAGGCGTTCAGGGATCCCAACGGGACATCCACCGCCAGATCGCCGACTTGGAAAATAAAATCGGCGCTTTGGGGAAAAGCCTTTCGGCTCAGGCGGCCGCCAAGGACCAGTGGAAACAAACCCATCCCGCTCCGCCCCAGCCTCAGGCGGGAGCCCCTCAAGGCGGAGGCGAAGGACAAGGCGCTTCCGGCGGCGCGGCGGCGGAACCTTTGCGGCTGCCGTCTCCCGACGCCAAGGGCCTTCAGCAGTTGGTGGGAGAATTCACCGGTTCGTCTCCGGAACGCCCCTTGGCCGCTCCCCGGGAAGAAAAGCCGCTATTTGACCCGGCTTGGTTGGAGGCCCTCCGGTTGAAGGAGGAGGCGGACATCCTTGCGCGGACGGGACTCACCAAGCCGGAATACGACGAATACATGGCGTGGAGAAATCCGCTTCAACCGCTCATCGATGAAGGAACCGCGGCGTTGGGGGAGCTGCTTGATATCAACACCGGCATGACGCTGGATCCGCACCGGGACAGCGGGCCTCTCTTGAAACACCTGGTTCAGGGCGCCATGGGCGAGGCGGCGTTCGCCCGCCGCCGCTACGAAAAACCCACGCCCTTCAAATTCACTTTCCTCGTGGACCGCAGCGGAAGCATGAGCGGGGACGGCATCGAAGCCGCCCGGGCGGCCATGATGGTTTTCCTTGAAATCCTGTTCAATTTGAACGACATGCTCGAATCCCAGGGTTTCGACCCCATCGAATTCGAAGTCGGTCTCTTCACGGACGACGATACGCTGAACGTGTCCCACGAGACCTCATCCAAGATGACCAACTTCCACCGCGAGCGGGCGGTTTACGACAACCTCAAGAAACTGATGGCCGGAGGGGGGACGAAGTTCTCCGAGAGCTTCGGCCGGTTCAACACGCGGCTGGCCGAGGCGGAAGACAGCGGGACCGAGAAAAGCATCCGCCTCTTGGTCGCCTTGACCGACGAGCAAGTGGGCGCGGGAGAATTGGCGGACGTCAACCGAATCATCGCCGACGCGGCGGACAAGGACGTGCAGGATTTCATCGTCCCGGTGGGAGCCTCCGCTCAGGTTGAGGGAGCGCTCAAGGCCCACGGGGATCGAGCCATCGATTCCCGTCCGCTCCAAACTCTTCCCGAACGATTGTTGTCTGGGATTGGAAATTACATCGCTTTGAAAAAAGGTGATCGTAACCCCTCGCTTCCAACCGGAATGGCGAACCTTCCGCTGTTGGGGCGGCTTTACGACGCGCTGATGCGCCGGGGTCTTTACCGAACGGCGGCGACGGCGGCGGGTCTCTTGGAAAGCGGCTTGATCATGTTCCTGGACGCCATTCCCATTTTCGGGGCGGCTCTCCATGCTTAGCTTTTCGCGAGCATTCACATAGAGGGGAAACTCAAAACCTGGAGGCGTTTGGACGACGGCCGCCGAATTTTGGAATCCACCGGCGGGCATCCCACGTTGAGGCAATTCCTTTGGTTGGGCCTTTTGGGCGCGTTCTTCCACGAATGGGCGCCCCATCTCGTTTTGCATTTCCTGCCGTCTTTGGCGGGTTACACGTTCGCCGGGGTCCCCGTGGTTTCGTTCATCACGGCCATCGCAATCCATATCCTATATAACCTCTTCACGCCCTGGATCCTGGCCATGTCCGGAGGCGAACCGCCGCTGGAGCGCGTGCCCGGCTTCCGGCATTTCTTCTATCAGAAAGTGGATGGACGTGATTATCTGGTTTATCGCCGGGAGGGGATGCCCGAACTGCGCTTCGAGCGCGGACCAGGCGGCGCAAACGTTCCCCAGGGTGACATAGTCCCCGACGTGGACGGGAACGAGGAAGTCCTTTTGGAGGTGCTCACGGCGCTTTACCGCCAGGGGGAGGTCCACAGCTTCTACACGCCCGACGAACTGTTCAGCGTGCGCCCCGTGGCCGACGGCGGCGTGTCGTTGTTGATGAAGAGGAACGACGTTCCCGGCGGCTGGGGGGAAGTGGATTCCTATTTCCCCGACCGAGCTCCGCCCGCCGTCTCAATGGGCGAACCGGGCGCGGCCTATTTTGAAAACCACCAGGGCCTGCGCTGGCGCGCCGAATCCGGAGGAACCGCCCTGCGACTGGCGGATAACGGGAATTACCAGACGGTTTTGGATGAGCACGGCAACCCGTTGAAGGTGGATAACCCCGCCGACTTGACATTGAAGCAGGTATCCCCGACGCTGGTCGCCGTCTGGACGGTGAAAGATTACATTCCCGTCCTCCGTCTGCTGGAAAAACAAGGCGAGGCGTGGCGCGCCCGGCCCGCCATCGCCGCGAACTTCGAGGACGAGGAAACGACCGGCGGGGGAAAGATCGTCGAGCTCGCCGGAGAAACCGGAGTGGGAAAGGGCGAGTTCCTTCGCACCGCGTTTCAGATGATGAACGAGCCATTCGCCATGCTTCCCGGCAACGAGGACATGGAAGTGGAAGACTTGATGGCCTACACCACTTTAGGAACCGGCAAGGCTGGAACGCGGTCAACTCAACCGTCGGTCCTGGCTCGGCGCGCCCACGACGGAGGTGGCGCCGGCATAGACGAGATCCATAAGGCGAAAGATGCCGTCCGCAACAGCCTCAAGGCCTATGTCGCGGGGAAAACGCACCTTTGGTCGGATTCCATCGGCCGCGAGCGTCCCGTCAAGAACAATCCCCGGTTCCGCATGGTGGCCACGTCGAACTTGCCCCGCAAGGGCATCAAGACGGTGGGCCAGCCCGACCGCGACCAAGCCTGGAACCGTCGCCGGCGGGTCATTGAGGTTTACTGGCTTCCGCCCACGCAAGAAATAGAGATGCAGTTCGAATACGCCCGGCGGGAGGCCGACGCCCTGGGGCTTTACTCCAAGATGGGTTCCCCTGAAATTATTGCCGCCTACAACGCCCAGTTGAGGGCCGACGTGGAAACGATGGTCCGTCGGGCGGCGGCGGAACGGCTTAAATTCTTGGGATATAACGCCACTCAGATCGGCGAAATCTTAAACGATTGGTCCAAGCTGAAAGACCCGTTTTACCTTCCCGCCAACCCCAATGCGGGAGAACAATTGAAACGCGCCCCTTCGCCCCGGGTCATCCGGCAACTCTTGCGCCACCGCGTCCACTTCCCGAAGGATTGGGAGGAGCGGAAGGGATCCATTTTTAATGCCTGGTTCAATTTCAGCGCGGACAGGGACCCCGGCGGAACGTACGCCTCGGTGGTTACCGATTGGGATACCGACGGGTTCAAGGATTCTCCAACCTCTCCGCCGATCTCACTGAAGGCGGCATCGTTCACCGTGAACGGCGATTGGTTGACGATTACGCCGTTGGGCCCGGATGGTAAGCCGTCTCCCCACTGGGACCCCGTCACCGTGGCCGTCCATCCGGACGCCTCCATCCGCCAGGGCAAATTGCCAAAATCCGTGACCGATTGGATCCAAAGTTCCGACAACGCCCAAGTCCTTTACCGCGTGCTGCAAGCCAGGGAGTTGGGCCGGGATGTTATCTGCGTGGGCGAGCAAGGGACCGGAAAAAGCATGTTCTGGAGCATGTATCAGGAGTTCTTGGGCGGTCCCGTCAAGGAAACCATCGCTTTCTCAAGCCAGACCGGCAAGGAAGAGATCACTTACCGTCCCCACATGGATAATTTCGTCACCAGTTTCCAACCCGGCCCGCTGCCCCGGGCCGCTTCCGACGGAAAAATCGGGAAACCTCTCGGTTGCGAGGAAACCCCCCAGGGACGGTCGGGCGTGACGTCGGTCATGAACGACGCCATCGAGAAGCGTTATCTCCTGGATCCGGCGGGGAAACCCGTGGAATTCGGCGCCGGTTTTCAGGTGGGTCATTTAATCAATCCCCCGACGAAAGATTACCAGGGATCGCCTTTTTCGGACGAATTCCTGGAGAGGCATATGGTCATAGAGTTCAAGCCTCTTCCCCCGGATCAATCACTTCCATATATTTCCGCGGCGGGAAAACGGGCCGGGCTGATGGTGAACCAGCGGCTGATTGGTGAGAGGGTGACCAACGACGCCGGGCAACCCATCCCCGGCCCCGACGGGCGGGAACAGTGGCGCGGTTTGCTTGGTGTGGAACAGGCTGTCCGCAAGATGCGGAAAGCAGATCCCCGCTCTCTTCCTCGCGCTCCGGACATGGGCGCCATGAAAGAAATCGTCCGGGACTTGCGGGACCATTGGGCGTCCTACAAGGCGGCCAACCCCAATAAGAAACACCAGGAATTGCTGCTGGACATCTTTATGAGGAACTTCACCCTCCAAGGCCGCGACGCGCCGTTGTGGCGAAAAAACTTGAAGCTAGCCTTCATCGAGGCGAAATTGTTCACGGAAGAGGCGGGGAAAGACGCTCTGGACGATTTCTTAAAGAACGAAGGCGTCGTCGTTCAAGGGTTGGGCGTGTTCCGGGAGCCGAAGACCGGGACGCCGGACATGGACCAAATCCTGCGTTACCTTCAAGAAAACACCCTCGGCACCGGCGTCGCCGAAAACCTGCGCCGGCTGAACGTTCACATTCAAACCCTCTATGAAAAATGGGACGAGCTCTCCTTCCCCGATCGACTTTCCCGGGCGTTCGTCCTGGCGGAGATTTACCAGGTATTGGGGAAAATCAAAGAGGAGCGCGGCCCCGGGAAGGAAGCCTCCCATTCCACCGACAACCTGGCGGAAATCCAGCGGCTCCAAGGCAACATCGGGACTTTCCTGGTGGATACCCGCGGCTGGCCGGAAGACGCGTTGAAGAACGCGCTTTCCAAGGAAGAATTCGTGAAGCGATACACCCTCTCGGCCCTGAGCGTGCCGGACCGGGCGCCGAGGGTTTCTCCTGCGCCCCGGACTCCACCCGCTCCTCCCGCTCCGAGAAATCGCGTGCCCGCGCGAAAGATGATATTGACGGAGCCGACCGTCAAACTCCTCAGCGACACAGACACCTTATCGGTTGACGGAAAACCGGAGACCCTCGCGAATAAATCCGCATGCATGTTGGCTTCCATGATTCTGCCCGATGGTCGTTGGGGGGTGTTGGTATTTCTAACTGATTGGCCTGGCAATTGTTGGTTGGCGAGGAATCCGGACGGGTCCTATGAACGACTGATCGGCAAGAAGCTTGATGGCGATACCATAACGGTGGATGGTCAGCCTAGGACGTTCATGGGAATTCGGAGTGGCGTGGTTCTTCCCGATGGCCGTTGGG
>PMLF01000147.1 GCA_003158755.1 Elusimicrobiota bacterium
CAGCCTGTTCGGGTCAATCTTCATTGGTCATTTCTCCCCGTGGGGTTTTTTGACTGCTTCCTACTCTCTCGACGCGCTGTCTCCTCCGAAGATCACCTGCTTTAAGTGGCTGACGTGGGTTTTCAGCTTCCGCACGTTGCATACGGCGTCGCCGTTCTTGAACCGCTGCGCCAGGTCGTCCACGCCGTCCCCGGTCAACCGGAAGATGTATTCCCTCTTTCCGTCGGGCTTGCGCCGGACCTGAAACCCGGCCAACCATCCGCCCTCCGCCAGCACATACGCGCCTTGCCAAAGGTCCTTCGTCTCAATCACCATCGGGGTCCTCCATGCGCCGTCTCTCCGCGCCGTGCAGCGCCGCCGTCGCTTTCAAAATCCATTCCGCCAAACCGCCCGCCCCGCCCGCCGTCACGATGACAAGTTCTTGCTTGCCGTCGTCCCGCGTCAGGATGTGGACGCTCTCCACCGCGCAGGACCCTTTCCAAACCCGTTCCATCTCCATCCGCCCTCCTTTTCCCGGCCGGGGGTCGATCACGGCGATAGGGTGTCAAGAACTTTTTCGACTTCTTAAGCCCGGTTTCTATCTCCCCCTCTCCGGCCTTCTTGTTATACTAACTGGTATATCAATTGTCAAAGCCTTATACCAGGAGCTTTTTGTTCTCGTGCGATAATATGGGAAAAGAAACACGGGGACTCATCATGCCGCGACCAGCAAAGACCAGAAGGGCTTTCGCCGAAAGGTTTATCCGCATCCGAAAAGCGAAAGGCATCACGCAGACGGAACTCGCCAAACTGGCGGGCGTCTCCCAACGCGTCGTTGCCCTTTACGAAACCACCATCACGCATCCCAGCGCCGATATCGTCCTCCGCTTGGCCAGGGCCTTGGATTTGTCCGTGGATCAACTGCTTGGCCGTCGTCCCATCAAGATCAAGGCGGAAATCAGCAGGAACACCCTCAAGAAGGCCAAGATGATGGAAGAACTTCCGCCGGATGCGCAGAAATCGGTCATGAATATGATCGACACTCTCCACACGGCCACTCGCAAGACCTGATGGTTTCGGGATTCAAAAGGAGGCGCTTTAATGGACGATGAAATCTCTTTTCGCGATTCGAATGATGGGGCATACACAACAGAGGAAACCCGCAAAGGACCCCCTCTTTCCTACATTTCCGAAAAACTCGGACATGGCCTGCAATTCACGCATGCCCTGATTACAACTGTCCCCGGTCTTAAAGATGATTGGGCCATCATGGATGCTCGACACGCCTTCCACTATCAACTGGTCGCCTTCCTGGCCCTTCATAACATGCTCGCCTATGCCAATGAAAAATCGGCCAAAGACCGTCTGCTTTCTTTGTCTACGGACCAGTTCAAAAAGTGGCTCCAGGATGTTGAATCGAAGGGGTCGGTGACCGGATAAACGGCCTTCCCTTTCACCCGCAAAAATAAAACCACCGCCTTTCTCGACGGTGGTTTTTTTAATTGGCGACTTTTTCCACT
Organism: Elusimicrobiota bacterium; assembly: GCA_003158755.1. GTDB lineage: Bacteria > Elusimicrobiota > Elusimicrobia > FEN-1173 > FEN-1173 > FEN-1173. Next base: position 1,500 of record PMLF01000147.1, read on the forward strand.
TCGCCGCTCTCCCCCTCCCTGCACGGGAGGGGGCCGGGGGGCGGGTGGGGTTAAGCGGGCGCCACACTCCGCGCCTGGTTCAGCGGCGCGGCGTGTGGCGGGGCTTTTCACATGGTCGGGGGTTTTTCCTTTTCGGGTCTTCCGCCCCTTTGGGGCGGATGGCCGCCTCTGGCGGCCGGGTGGGGAAAGGGTACCGGGGAAGGGGGGCCCCCAGCCGTGCAGCCCCCCTGCCCCCCGCGCGCGGCTGATTTTGCCGCGCGGTGTTGCGGGGGGAAGGGGGGCGCTTTAAGCACGGCGGCATCCGGCAGCGCGGCCCTCTGGGCTGCGCAATGGGCCGGGGCCTTGGGGCGGCGCGACGGCGCGGCTCCTTGGCCGCGACGGGGACGGCACGACCGGGAGCCTTTGACATGGGAAGACGTTCACCACCCCGCCCACCTGGGGCGGGCCGACCGCCGGGGCGGTTTTCCCCGGCGGCGGGTGGGGAGGATGACTTGGAGCAATACCCACCGGGGTATTACGGGTTTAACATCGACGGAAAACGGAACCGCTGCGCGGGTTTGCCCAACGGGGCGCGGCTTTGGGGAACGTGGGGCCCCGAAGACGCGCCCCGCTTCTTTTGACTTGGCTTTGGATGTGGTTGGCGCGCGTGCATTTCAAGTCCGCGGTTCCACCCCAATGGCCCGTTGCATTTGTGCCGGGCCATCCTCGGGGCGCGCCCGCGGAGGCGGTCCCGGGGGAGCGCTAGCGGAGGAGGGGCCGCCGGAGCGTGGGGTGGGCTGAGGTGCGCCGCCGGACGGCCGCGCATGCTTTCCGTGCGGCCGCCCGCCGACGCGCCGACCTCGGGCGCGGTGTGGAGCGCCGCCACCACCGGAAAATTGTTTTTTAGGCGCAGCTGGGGAACTTCACCGCGCGGGGAAGCCGGCCGCCGCAGGCGGTGGACGGCCGCCGTGTGGCCGGCCAGCGGCGACAGCCGCCCGGCGTTCGTTCCAACTCCCGAACCGGAACGTTCGTCCGGGCTGTCATCCCTGGCGCGCGGTGGAATCGTTCCCGTCCTTCACATCGGCGGCGGTGTTGTCCGCATCGATCTCCGTCCCGGCGTCCACCATCGCTGATCGTTCGCGGCGCGGCTTCCATCCCATCCGCGCGGGGAGGATCTCCACCCGGCCGATGTTGTTATCGGTCCCGGCCATCCATCGCCAACTATTACCTGAAAATGGCGCGGCCGCCGGAATATTCTCCCAGCGGCCACATCATCATTCGTTGTTGGAATTGCGCCCAGTTATTCGGCAACGCCCCCCATTCATCCCTGGGTAATATCTTTCAAGACGAGGTGTTGGCTCATCTCCGCATCCCCATCCTCCCATTTGCCGTCCCAAGAAATCTTAAATCTATGAATCCTCGAATCTGCCTCATTGGATCGGGCCTGAAGTGAAACAACCATAATGACCGCACCCCGCCTCTGGCTTTCTAAATTATTCGGCTTAACCAGAGGATAAATATCCAACCATTTGTTTTCCACGACACCACACAGGTCACAATCTGTCGCAGGACCAATCGTCCGGGTGGGAGGGAATATTTCCTGGTTCCTCCATCGAATGGGGATGTCTCCAGACCACTTTATTTGCAGTTCACCGTCGGGACCTGGCTCCTCAATTCTGGTCAAGAACACCTGAACATTCGTTGCTGGCGGCCATCGGTTCAGGCTGGATACTTGCACGTGGTAATACCGTCCCACCGCTTCGCGGGAACCCTGTTTGCCATCAGCCTCTGTCCAAAAAAGCATCACCTTCGTTCTCTCGCCCTTAGGGTTACGCAACTTAAGAGCTAGCTTTGGACGAAACCACAAGCTTTTGATCCAGTCTCCAAAAAGGGCAACGAGCACCGCGCAAAAGGTACCGACTGCAACAGCGATGTTGACCCACCAATTCCACCAAAACTGCCCATGGTTGCTCAATTCAACGGCGTTCAGCCCCACAACCGTCCCGGTGCTCAACATGCCTATTCCTCCCCTTCGCTCATGATCCTTCCCGTCAGAAAGTTTACCCCTTATCGCATCACTCTGGATGATTTTGAATCGGTGCGTGCTGCGCCTGCCCACGGGACGCGCCACTGTCTCACTGTGTCACTGGATAGCATTCATAAGATCGTGGCCATTGTTGATCCCGTTCGCGGCGCTTCTTCCATCTCACCCGCGCGGCGGATCTCCCCCCCTGACCGTCGTCATCGGTCCCGGCATTCCGCTGCCGGTGCGGCGTCCCGGTCCCTTCATCCCCGGCCATCGTCGCGGCGGGAACCGTCGTCCGGCGGCGTCCAGGCCATCCCGGCCGCCAGGGCCGCGACCTTCGGAGCGGTCCGCCGTCAGGCGCTGGCGGCGTCGGCGATCCGCCGTCCTGGTCGTCTTCCAACTCGGCGCGCGCGTTCGTCGTTCTTCTCTCGTTGCTGTCTTCTCCGCGTCAGGAATCCATTTACATAATGTGAAGGTCGCAGGTTCAATTGACAGCCCATTACCCGTCGGAAAAAGAGCGCGGCCGCTGGAAGAGTCCCCCCAGCGGCCGCGTCGTCATACCTCATCGGAAAGTTAATCAGTTAGAAAGCATTGTCGCCTATTGTTGACCAATGTGGGCCAATGAGGGGTATTGTGGGTTATTGTGTGGTAAAAAAATCGTTTTTTTAAAAGGGATAAAAACCATCCTATCCCGGTAGCAATCGTCATTAAATCTGCAAAAGCATTCAAATCAGGAATGTTCATCTTGGCGTCCCCGACCCCATCCCCTTTATTTTGAGGGTGATTAAGCTTCCCACCCCAAGAAGAGATGCGATAAGTGATCCGCCTCCGACAAAATAATACCAAGCCAGTCCCGGGCCATCGTTCCCCCCAGGCCACTTAGACATGGCAAAATACCAAGTCGCTGGCAGAAGAAGGTGAATTATAAAAACCGTACAGGCCATTTTTGTCGACGGAATTCTATTCAAACTGTAGGCACTTGAAAGTCCGAATGCCACCAGAGCCTGGGTAATGAGCGGGATTGTAAACCAGTAAAAACTACCAGGATAAAAAGGAAACAGTCCGATAACAATAAGCGCGAGGAATAAAATGATGAGCGACCAGACACAGATCATGCGCATTGCGATTTTAGTGTTCATACCACCCCCGACTTGTTTAACGCATCACATTTTTAAACGCGCTTAATTCCTCACGCGTCTTGGTTCGCATTTGCCGATACAATTCAGGCCTCAAAAGCGGATTATCCGGTTTCGTGCCTGCAAATAAATGTCCAAAACGTGGTCCATATCCATGATGGGAATAAGAATCCTGCAACGCGTGAAGGTATTCGCCGAACTCAACGGGATTGCCGGAACAAAACGCTTTGTCGCGCAACTTTTGAAGTTGGTCCGGTGTGGCAAAATGATAAAGCTCTCTCCCGTTATCGCTAAAAAATGGTTCAGTCCGTGGATCAACATCGACCATCTGGTCGGCTGTAGCAATAATGTCAGCGGCCAATTTTGAAAACCCAACACGTTCAGCGACATCTCTCGTCATGTCGTAGTGAACGTTTTCCCAATACAAACCAAAACGGTCAACTAATCCCGTTGGATTGTTCATGACGTACCCGTAGGAGTTAGATTGCATCCTGTTGAAAACGGGAGACTCATTCGGTGCCAGGTGGCTATACTCTTGCCCATTCATCGCATCGGCAAAACCCAATCGCAGAAGTGTCCCAATTGGATCTTCGGAAATATATCTCCCTGATAAGGGATCGTAATATCGCCACCAGTTGGAATGGAGCCCTGTTTCTTCGTCGTAATATTGGCCAGAGAATCGAAGGTTGTTGACGATGGTGGATGCCGGATCAACCGTTGCATTCCCAAAGGCGTCGGCTGTTGCGGACCACACCACCGCGCCGGACGGGTTCGTCAGTTTTTGGGGCGTACCGAGGTGATCGTTCTGGTACCAGAAGTACCCCATCGGTTCCGTCGTGGAATTCACGACATGCATCCATAGCGGGTCGGTGCCCCATTTTCCTTTTATCTTCCATCCGTATGTTTTTGTAATCGTTCCGTCGGAAGTCATCTCCGCTATCAGGCCTTCGTCGGCGTATTCGAAAAAGGTTGTCGCGCCGTTAACGGTTTTGCCCAATCTCTTGCCGAAAACGTCGTAGGAATATTGCGCGTTCAGTCCGTTGGTATTCGTGACTTGGATCAATCTGTTGTCGACGTCCCAAGTGTAGACCGTCGTGACGCCGTTTTCCGTCTTCGTCGATAGGTTTCCGTCCTGGTCATACGTGTAGGACACGCCGCCGACGGACTCAAGCTCGTTATTCTCGTTGAACGCGGCGGTGGTGACGTTGATTCCCTGGGCGTGGGTCTGTCTATTTCCTACGGCGTCGTAGCCGAAAGCCTCGGTGGGCTTCGCGGGGTCCTGCACACCCTTTAACTGGTCGACGTTGTCGTAGTCGTATTGCGTGGGGCCTTTTGTCTTCACGTTGTCGTTCTTATCGAACGTGAAGGGCAACGAAAGAAGCGGATTCCCGCCGGGGTCGTTGGCGTTGATTGCCGTCGGTCGGCCGAAGGCGTCTAGCGGCGTGGTTCTCGTCGCGCCGCCGGGGAAAATTCTTCCGGCCGGGCGGCCGCGGTCTTCCGTCATGGACAGGGCACCGACGCCGGGGATATTCATCGACGACAGGCTCCCGTCTTTAGCGTAGTCTACCGCGTACGTCGTCCCGTCGGGATAGGTCACGCTGGTTTTCTGGTTGGCGTTGTCGTAGGTGTAGCTGAAAGACTTCGTGAATCCGCCGTAGTTCACGGCTTCGCTAGTCTTTCTCCCAAGCGGGTCGTAAACGTAGGTGGCGGAACTGGTGCCGTCGTTGTAGCCGGTCAGGTTTCCGACGGCGTCATAGTTGAAGCTCACCGTCTTGATCGGGGTGGTGTCTCCCGCCGTCGTGAAGTAGGACACACCCGTCAGCCGTTGGGCGGCGTCGTAAGCGTATTGGATCTCCTGGTTCTTGGCGTCGGTCTTGGTTGCCAGG
>PMLF01000020.1 GCA_003158755.1 Elusimicrobiota bacterium
GAGGAAAATCCCGTCCATTTCGCACCGGCCCCATAAGGGAACCAGCCGCAAAAAGCGCGCCCGGAGGGACTTGAACCCCCAACCCTCTGGTCCGAAGCCAGATGCTCTATCCAATTGAGCTACGGGCGCATCCGACAAAAAGAAGGACGAAGAAGAAATCCCGGAGGGTCCTCTGTCTTCGTCCTTGTGAAAAAATATGGGCCATCTGAGACTCGAACTCAGAACCTATCGCTTAAGAGGCGAGTGCTCTACCATTGAGCTAATGGCCCAAAAAAGATTCGCCGCAAAATTAAAAAACCCCTCCGCGGCGACGCAACGTCAGGGGTTCGGCGAAGAGTATACAAAAAGGTCTCCGAGAGGGAAAGGGACCTGCCGTCGATTACGGCTTGCCGCCCGGCGACTGGAAATTATTGATGTTGCTGGAAGGGGAGGACGACGTCTTGCTCCCCCCTGAGCCGCCGTCGGGCAGCGGCAGCACGATGGAAAGGAAATAATTTTTCACCGGCGCCAGGTCGTAGCGGAACATTCGAACGGCGAAATCGATCTGGTAGCCTTTTTGGGACAATACCGAAAAACCCGCCGTGTAAGACACCTTCTCCCGATCGCTAAGACTATCGCCGAACATCCCGCCCCTCACCACCAACCATTGGGCGACCGTAACCTCCGTCCCGAAATGGAGGAAGTCCGGTTTGGGCACGTTCCCCCGATAAAACCGTTTTTCATACTCCGCCATCAGGCTGACGATGGATACGGGATTGAAAGAAATCCCCGCGCGGAGGGTCGTCGGCAATTGGTCGGGTTTGTATCGGTTCCAGTAAAGGATGCCCGGTATGTTGAAAAAGGACGCGCCGAGGGTGCCGTTGTCCCATTTCTTCCTCAGGCCGGCGTCGACGGTGAATCCGTTCCCGTCCGCGAACGTCACGGACGGCGCCATGGTGTCGGAGAGCACGGCGTAGGAGCGATGGGCGGCCAAATAGGTCACGTTGACCCCGAGCGTGGTGCCCTTTTCCCCCTCGCTGGAGGCCCCGAAACCGAATTGGTTGATGGACAGGTTTTCTTCGGTGTAATTAAAATCCGGCTTGGCGGGATCGGTGATCACGTGTTTGTTGAAGCCGGTGAGAGGGCGGTAAAAGAAGGCTCCGTCCTTGGCGGCGAACCCGAGATAAGTCAGCTGGCGGCCCCTCAAAGGATCGTTTCCCGTAAGGAGGCTGTCGGCGAGGCTGCTTTGGCGGGCTACGTCGAAATCGGCGGAAAAAGTGGCGCTGTTCAAATCGTGGAGGGCTGCGGGGTTCCAGATGGGAGACTCGGGGCCTCCGGCGACGGTGGTCCCGACCTCGCCCATCCCGATGAAGCGGGCTCCGGAGGGCGACCCGTCGAAATCGGTGGACGGGATGTACGTCCGGGGATTGGCGGCCAAGGGAGCCGCCGTCATCAGCGCGATGAGAAATAAATATCGTCCGTTCATTTGACCGGGGCGACCAGGCCCGCCACGGGGGAAGAAGGCGACGCATACTCCCGCCGGGCCATCCGCCCGGACAAGAACGCTTCCCGCCCGGCTTCCACCGCCAGTTTCATGGCGCGGGCCATGCGGACGGGGTCCCCCGCCTCGGCGATGGCCGTGTTGAGGAGCAGCCCGTCGACGCCCAACTCCATCGCCACGGCCGCGTCGGACGCCGTGCCTACCCCCGCATCGACGATGAGCGGAACGGAGGTCACGACTTCCCGGATGAACTGGATCGTCAAAGGGTTCGTCACGCCGCGCCCCGATCCGATGGGCGAGGCCAGGGGCATCACCGCCGCAACGCCCAATTCCACCAACCGCTTGGCGATCAAGGGATCGTCGCTCGTGTAAGCCAAAACCTTGAAGCCGCCTTTAACCAACTCCTCGGCGGCCTTGAGCAGCCCCAACGTGTCCGGCCAAAGGGTTTTGGCGTCGCCCAAAACCTCCAACTTGATGAGGTCAGTCTCCAAAGCTTCGCGGGCCAAGCGCGCCACGCGGACGGCGTCCTCCGCCGTATAGCAGCCCGCCGTGTTCGGAAGGAGCGTCATGGACGACGGCAAATGGTTCATGAAGGAATTTTCTGATTTGTCCGCCAAGTCCACCCGGCGAACGGCGACGGTCACCATATCGGCCCCCGAAGCCTCCAAGGCATCGCGCATGAGGGGAAAGGTCTTATACTTTCCCGTCCCGACGATCAATCGGGATTTAAGGGCGACCCCGCCGACCACAAAAGGTTTGTCGATGTTCATGCCCGGCATTTTAGCAAGTTTCATTTGATCCCGCCTTCCAAGGTTTTCACCCCGAAAGATAACGTAAAGCATTGCCTTTTGTCCTCCCCCTTTGAAAAAGGGGGATTGAGGGGGATTTAATTTTTGGCGTCAACCGACGGAGAAATCCCCCCTGACCCCCCTTTTTCAAAGGGGGGAACAATGATAGAGGTAATGAAAAGGTTTACGGGAAAGGGTTGGGGAGAGGGCGATGAGTCAGTTGCGAAATGGACGGGATTTTCCTCCCCCTTTGAAAAAGGGGG
>PMLF01000023.1 GCA_003158755.1 Elusimicrobiota bacterium
GACCAACGTGACGACGGCGAACGGGGCGATTTCGGTGACGTCGGGCGGGACCCTAACGGTGGCGAAGGTGGTTTCCAGCACGGATTTGAACGTGGACGACGTCACGCTGACGGCGACGGCGGGAGATATCGACGTGACCGGGACCCTGATGGCAGGGACGGTGTCGGGGACGATCACGTTGACGTCGACCGGGGGGAAGATTTACACGGACGCGGCGAACTCGAACCGGATCACGACGCAGACCCTGAAGGCGACGGCCGCCGCCAGCGGAACGGTCGCGACGGGAATTAATTTAATGACCGATGTCGCTGTCTTGAACGCTCAAACCACCGGTGCCGGAGACATCATCATCGACGAGGCCAGCGCCGTGACCCTGAGCTCAATCTCCGCGGCCAACGGGTTGGTGCGGGTGATCGCCGGTGGGACCGTCACGGTTGGTAACGTCCGATCCTTGACGGACGCCTCCGGCAAGGACGTCCTTATCGTTGCCAGGACGGGGGACATCAACGTGGATGACGCGGAGGCGGGGAGAAACAACGCCGAGGTGTCGCTCTCCTCCTTAGCCGGTAATATCCGCGAGTTGAACGTCGCGCCCAGCCCAGACGCGGCCGTTGACGTAAGGGCCAAGACCGTCATCCTGTATGCGAAGGGGGAAATCGGCAGCAGCTCCAACAAGGCCCTCAATTTGGAGATTGATGCAACGAACCTCTACCCGATGGCCGGAGGCGTCTGGACTTTGACCAATATCACCGGCGATATTGAGTTGTGCCTGGTCGTCGATAAAGACATCACCCTTAATACCACCGGCAATATCAACGTTACCTATTTGGACAGCGTGAATCACAACATCAACTTGAACTCCTCGAAAGGGACGATCTCCGCCAACGAAGTCTACGCCGGCACCGGCAACCTGACGTTGTGGGCGCAAAACGGCTCGGCGACCATTACCGGTTCCTCCACCGACAAAGTCGTGGTGACAGGTAAGGATATTTCCATCGGGGGACAGTCCGGTCCCGTCAGCATCACCGGCAGCATCAAGGCCTCCGGCAAGGCTGATTTGGAGTGTGGCGGCAATAAGATGACCATGAACGGCAACTTGACCGCCGCTTCCTCTGTCAAATTCAACGCCTTCGGCACCACGAGCCTGGAAATCAACGGGCATGTACAGTCCACAACGAGCAATATCGACCTCGAATGCGGCGGCACAAGCTTTAAGGCCACCGGTTCGCTGACCAGCAAGCTTCAGACCACGATCAATGTTTTTAATTCGAGCGCTCTCTTTACGCTTTACAGTTATATTGATTCCGGGAGCTACATCGATATCGAATATTCCGGAGGAACCTTTGATATTAACTTCCCAAGCTTGCAGCTGGATCCCAACATTCCTTTGTTTAAATCGGCCACCTACACCAAAATATACGCCCATAGCGCTGGAGGGATAATCAACGGCAAGATCACCGCCGGCACGAACATCGACATCACGACCCATTCCGCCACGGTCCCTGCCGTTTTGTCTGCCGGCGGGACGATTTCCGTTAAGCACTCTTAGCTTGGTTGCGCTCATCCCGCGTTCAGGCTGAAAAAGGGTGTTGACAGGCAAACGCCCGTTCTGCTAAAAACACGTCGTTTTCGTCACCTTTGGATCGAGCCGAGCCGAAAGTACCAGGACCGATGCGAACAAAGAAGAGCGAATTCCAACTTGAACCCCTAGAGCCGCGGCTCCTTTTGTCGGGAGAGGCTCTATTCGGCGCCCTGGCCGCCCCGGCCACTATTCTTGCCCTGCAGACCGAGCAGGCCCAAGCCACCATAACCGACCAGACAGCCGTAACCGCCTCTTCCCAAACCGGGCTCTTGGATTTGTTCGACACCGGGACGGCCGCTACCCAGACCCCGGCGGCCCAAACGCCTGTGGCAACCGAAACCGCCCAGGTTTCCACTCAAGAAACGACGATTTCAAGCTCCGGAAGCGATTCCGGAACCGGCGCATTAACCTCGGCCTCGCCCTCGGATCAGCAAACGACGGCCGAACAGCTCGTCGAAACGCTTCACGCGGCCAACGGCCCGCCCGCGATTCAAGTCTTTTACCTTTGCTTGACCGGCGCTTCCGATGTGACGTACCAGGGTCCCGTGACCGTCACGGGCGACATCGAGCTTTTCTACGTGGGCAATCAGGCGATCAACGTGACCGCGACGGGGAAGATCACGGCCACCTACATCAAGACCAACGGCCAGGACGTGTCGCTGACGTCGACGGGGAACAAGATCGTTGTCGATCACCTCGACACGGGCTCGACGTCGGGCCTCGTCACGCTCAAGGCCTTGAGCTCCGTGGCCATGGACGCGGCCACGGTGACGGGGGAAACGCCGACCCTCAACTGCGGCAACACGCTCAAGATCAGCACGACCAACACCGTCAAATCCCCTTCCTCCGGGACCAACGACCTGGAACTTCACGGAATCGTCAAGACGGCCGCCCACGCGGAGTTCAACATCAACGGCAACGTCCTGATCGACGCGGCCCTGACCGCGGGGTTGACGCTCAAGGTGCACAGCAACGCGGGCTCCATCACTCTCAAGGGGACCTATGGCGTCGGCAGCGACTGCGAGGTCCTGGCGTACGGGCAGGGCACGGGGACCCAGGACATCACCATCAACGCCGCCATGACCGTCGCGAATGGGCTGCACATCGAAAGCACGAAAGGCGCCGTAACGATGAACGGGACCTTCCAGTCCGTCGATTACGCGAACATCAATTCCTTGAACAAGCTGTATTTCAATGGGTCCCTCACCGTAGGGATCCTTGTCAACGGCAAGCTAACGTCGGGCGGCGGGGCTCACCTGAAGAGCCAGAACGGGATCGTCGAGGCCCACGGCAGCGTCTGGGCCTACGTGGAGATCACGATCGACGGCAAGCCGGGGTACCTCATCGACGCCAAACTTTCCTCCGTAACGAAAACCGTCAGCATAACGACTCATTGAATTTCCACGGTCCGCCGCTGAGATGACCGGGTTTAAGTCACCGAAGTGTTGGCCCGATCGTCCCGGTAAGATAGGAAACCTACCGTAAAAACTAGTAAAATTCGTCAATTATGGCCCTTACCGACAAGGACGTGGATTACGTGGCCCGGCTCGCGCGGCTGGCTCTTTCCGACGAGGAAAGGGCCCGCTACCGGGAGCAGTTGGCCAAGATCCTGGACCACATCGAGGCCCTGAACAAATACGACGTCACGGGTGTGGCGCCCACCTCTCATGTTGTACCGGTCGCCAACGTCGGGAGGGAAGACGAACCCCGCGTTTTCGAGAACATCGAGGGGATCCTCTCTCAGGCCCCGGACCGGGAAGATGTTTTCTTCAAGGTCCCGAAGGTCATCGAGTGAGCCTCCACACCCTCCCCGCCCGCGATATCGCCGCCCAAGTCCGAGACGGGAAGCTCTCCGCCGTCGACGTCGCCGGGCATTTCCTTCAGCGCGCCAAGGACCACAACAAGAAATTGAACGCGTTCCTTTCCATCGACGAAGAGGGCGCGTTCGCCCAAGCGAAGGCGGTGGACGACGCCATCGCCAAAGGCCGCGACCCGGGGCTTTTGGCGGGGGTTCCCGTGGCCGTCAAGGACAACATGTGCGTCACGGGGCAGCCCGCCACCTGCGCCTCCAAATTTCTGGAAAACTACGTCGCTCCCTACGATGCGACGGTCGTCTCCAAGCTGAAGGCGGCGGGAGCGGTCCTCATCGGCAAGACCAACCTCGACGAGTTCGCCATGGGTTCGTCGACGGAAAATTCCGCCTTCGGGGCCACCAAGAACCCGTGGGACCTCGCACGGGTTCCGGGCGGTTCCTCGGGCGGGAGCGCGGCGGCTGTGGCGGCGCGGTTGGCGCCCCTGGCGCTTGGGTCCGATACCGGCGGGTCCATCCGCCAGCCNNTCCTCCCTGGACCAGATCGGCCCCTTCGCCTGGAACGTGGAAGACGCGGCTCTCCTCTTGCAAGTCATCGCCGGACACGATCCCCGGGAAGCGACGTCGGTGGACCGTCCGGTGCCGGACTACCGGGCTTTTCCGGCGGAAGGCGTCAAAGGCCTGCGGGTGGGCTTGCCCAAGGAATATTTCATCTCCGGCATGGACCCCGACCTGGAAAAGGCCGTGAGGGACGCCGTCAAGAAATTCGAATCGCTGGGCGCCTCAGTGACGGAGGTTTCGCTGCC
>PMLF01000240.1 GCA_003158755.1 Elusimicrobiota bacterium
GGGAGAGGGCGAACCGAAGCGCAAAGCTTTCCCTCTCCCGTCCTTCGGACACCCTCCCCCGTAAACGGGGGAGGGAATATCTCGTAGTCGACCTCTTTTTTTTTCTCTCCCTTTGATGTAAACGCCGGAGAAAGGTAGAATCCTCCCACTCCATGGCCCCCAAAATACGCCGCGTCGTTTTAAAACTTTCGGGCGAAGCTCTCTCCGGAGAGTCGCCCTCCGGCATCGATTTGGAAGCCCTCTTCCGGATCGCCCTCGAAATCAAGTCCGCCCGCGCCTCCCACCACCAGATCGCGGTGGTCGTCGGCGGGGGCAACATCTGGCGCGGCGCCCGCGGCCAGGGGCGGGGGCTCGACCGCGTCATCTCCGACCACATGGGCATGATGGCCACTCTGATCAATTCACTGGCGATCCAGGACGCCTTGGAGCAGTCGGGCGTCCACACGAGGGTCCTCTCCGCCATCGAGGTCGCCAAGATGGCGGAGCCGTACATCCGCCGCCGTGCCATCCGGCACCTGGAAAAAGGCCGCATCGTGGTCTTCGCGGCGGGCACCGGGAACCCCTTTTTCTCGACGGACACGGCGGCCGCCCTCCGCGCCTCGGAGATCGAAGCCGACTTGGTCCTGAAAGCCACCCTCGTCGACGGCGTCTACGATTCGGATCCCCGCAAGAACCCCAAGGCCGTGCGCTACAAGGAGCTCACGCTCTTGGAGGCCCTCCAGAAGCGCCTCGGCGTCATGGACGCGACGGCCCTCTCCCTTTGCCTCGAGAACAAAATGCCCGTCCGCGTCTTCCGGATGAACGTTCACGGAAACATCCGCAAGGCCATCGCCGGGCAGGAGATCGGCACCCTCGTTACCCCGTAGAGCTTGTCCCGAATTGTCGCCGTGCCGGTTCCGGTATTTGTACGTAGGGGCGGGTCTCAGACCCGCCCCATGTGTCGAATATCTGTTCAATGCGGGATAACTGCATAAGTCCCCCTCCCCCGTTTACGGGGGAGGGCCGGGGAGAGGGCGAACGGCGCGGAATTCCGGTTTCAAATCTCCCCTCTCCTGGCCTTCGGCCACCCTCCCCCGTAAACGGGGGAGGGAAAACCCTGGGGCCTGAGTAATTAAATTGCGGGAACGATTACGAGCGGTTAAATTTTATCTTCCGGAGGTTCCCATGAGCGTCAACATTCCCCAGATTCAGCCCTTGTTCGTCCAGGCCGAGGAAAAGATGAAAAAGGCCGTGGAGCGCATGCGCCAGGATTTCGTCTCCATCCGCACCGGTCGCGCCACCGGGACGCTGCTCGATCACTTGAAGCTGGAATACTACGGCTCCCAGGTGCCGTTGAAGCAGGTGGCTGCGGTGGGCGTCCCCGACGGACGGACCATCGAGGTGAAGCCCTGGGACGTCTCGGCGCTGCCCGCCATCGAGAAGGCCATCCTGGCCTCGGACTTGGGGCTTACGCCGTCCAACGACGGCAAGATCATCCGCCTGTCGGTGCCCACCCTCACGGAGGACCGCCGCAAGGAGCTTTGCCGCAGCGTCCGCAAGATCGCCGAAGAATTCCGCGTGGCCGTCCGCAACGACCGCCGCGAAGTCTTGGAGAAGGTAAAAAAACTGGAGAAGGACAAGGTCGTCTCCGAGGACCAACGGAAAGTCGCTGAAACCTCCCTGCAGGCGTTGACCGATTCCCACATCAAAAAGATCGACGAATCCCTGGCGGCCAAAGAAAAAGACATCATGGAAGTTTAAGGGTCCCGCCTCAAAGACAACCCACGACATGCCCTCCGCTCTATTGCGTCGAGAAGATCTTTTGGAAAAGATCGACCGCTCCCTCGTGCCTCGCCACATCGCCGTCATCATGGACGGCAACGGACGCTGGGCCAAGAAACGCGGTCTGCCTCGCCTCCTGGGCCACAAGGCCGGGGCCGACAGCGTCCGCGAGGCCGTGAAGGTTTGCGGCGAACTGGGCGTCCAAGTCCTCACCCTGTACGCATTTTCTACCGAGAATTGGTCCCGTCCCAAGAGCGAAGTCAAAGGGCTCATGGCCCTCCTCGTCCGCACCTTGCGCCGCGAAGCGGATGAGTTGAACGCGAACAACGTCCGCCTCCGCGCCTCCGGAAGGTTGGAGGCTCTTCCCGCCGATGTCCGTCGGGAGTTGGATCGGTCCATCGACCGACTTTCCGGCAACACGGGGCTCATCCTCAACCTGGCGTTGAACTACGGCGGACGGGGGGACATCGTGGACGCCGTGAACGCCCTGCTCAAGGCGGGCGCGGTCTCCGTCACGGAGGAGGACATCGCGGCCCACCTCTCCACCGCCGGTCTCCCGGACCCCGACCTCCTCATCCGAACGTCCGGGGAGTATCGAATTTCCAATTTCCTTTTGTGGCAGTGCGCTTACGCGGAATTTCACATCACCCCCGTCCTGTGGCCCGATTTCCGACGCCAGCAACTCTATCAAGCCGTATTGGACTACCAATCCCGCGACCGCCGGTTTGGGGGGATCTGATGTTCCTGCCGAGGCTCCTCACCGCCGTGGCGGCGGCCCCGTTGTTCCTCTGGGCCTTATGGCTCGGCGGCCTGCCGTTCCTCGTTTTCATTTTCGTCCTGGTCCTTTTGGCCCTGTGGGAGTTTCACGCCATGGCGGAAGAAGGAGGACACGCCACCCAGTCCTGGTGGGGCATCTTTCTGGGACTTCTGACGGCCTCGGCTTTTTTCCTTTCCGGTCTCCGGCCGGACATTCGTTTCGCCGCCCAAGCGCCGGCCTTCGCCCTCACCGCTTCCGTCGCCCTCGCCGTGTTCCGTGAGATGGCCCGCCGGGACAAAAGCGTCTCCATGGTCCGCCTGGGGATGACGGCGTTGGGGCTGCTCCTCATTTCATGGCCGTTGTCTTTCTTGGTTCTCCTGAGGGAGCTGAGGGGGAACGGGGTCTTGTACACCGTCGGAAGAGACGCTACGTTATTCCTCGTGGCGTTGATTTGGGTGCAGGACACGACGGCCTGGGCCGTGGGCCGCGCCGTCGGAAAACACCGTCTGGCGGAGGTCATCAGCCCCAAGAAGTCCTGGGAGGGCGCCGCCGGAGGCCTGGCCGGGGCGGTGATCACGGGGATGATCCTCCGCGAAGCGTTTTTTCCGCACCTTTTCGGCCGATTTGAAGCCGCGTCCGTGGCCGCGGTCATGGGCGTCTTGGCGCAAGTCTCCGACCTGGCCGAGTCTCTCGTGAAGCGCTGTTTCGGCGTGAAGGATTCCTCTCAACTTTTACCGGGTCACGGCGGCGTGCTGGACCGCTTCGACAGCTTTCTCCTCTCCACGCCCTTCCTATATTTCTATTTGACCATGATCGGGCGGGGGATGTGACGGTTCGGCGGCTCGCCGTCCTGGGTTCCACCGGCTCCATCGGGGTCAACGCCCTGGACGTGGTGAGCCGGTTGAACCGCGAGGCTCGCGGGCCCCGCCGCGACGTGTGGGGTCTCTCCGCTCACCGCAACGTTACTCTTCTCCAGAAGCAGATCAAAACGTTCCGTCCCAAGGCCGTGGTGGCGGACGCCGCCGTCGTGGCCGCCCTCAAAGAATGGGCGCGCCCTCGATTCCCAAACCTGCAAGTTTGGTCGGGAGAGGAAGGGTTGGTCCGCCTGGCCTCCCACCCGTCCGTGGATTTCCTGCTTTCTTCCGTCGTGGGGGCCGTGGGGCTGACGCCGCTTTTCGCGGCGCTCAAAAAAGGGAAGACGGTGGCTCTGGCCAACAAGGAAGCCTTGGTCGTGGCGGGCGACCTCCTGATGGCCGCCGCCCGGCGGCACAAGGCGACGGTACTGCCCGTGGACAGCGAACACTCCGCCATGTTCCAATGCCTGCCCATTCCGTCGGCCGACGGCGTCCGCCCCTTGGGACTCAAGCGCCTGGTGCTGACCGCCTCGGGCGGCGCTTTCTATCGTCACGAAGGATCCCTCGACGAGGTCACTCCCGAGCAGGCCCTGAGACACCCCACCTGGAAAATGGGTCGGAAGATCACCGTGGATTGCGCCACCCTGACCAACAAAGGGCTGGAGGCCATCGAGGCCCATCACCTCTTCGGGGTCCCTCTGGACGACATCCACATCGTTATTCATCCCCAATCCATCGTCCATTCCCTGGTGGAATTCGTCGACGGATCCATGCTGGCCCAGCTTTCCCATCCTGACATGCGGGTCCCCATTCAGTACGCCCTCACCTATCCGGAGCGGCGGCCCTCGCCGGTCAAACCCCTGCGCTTGGAGGAGATCCGAAAGCTGGAGTTCCACACGCCGGATTTCCGCCGGTTCCCCTGCCTGAAGATGGCGCTGGAGGCCGGCCGTCGGGGAGGCCTGCTCCCCGCCGTTTTCAACGGCGCCAACGAGGTGGCGGTGCAGTCGTTCCTCGACGGAAAAATTCCGTTCACCGGCATCCCCCGGGTCATCGGGGCCGTGATGAGGCGCTGCGCCGAACGCGTTTCCTTCCCGACGCTTCCGGACATCGTTTCCGCCGACCGGCGGGCTCGACAGAAGGCTCGGGAGATGGTTGAATCATGGCAACAGTCGCGGGAGGTTCCATGTCTTTCTTGATCGGCGCGTTGAGCGTGGTGTTCGCTTTCGGGCTCGTGATCTTCGTCCACGAGTTCGGGCATTTCATCACCGCGCGGCTGGTCGGCATTCGCGTGCTCGAGTTCGGGATCGGGTTCCCGCCCCGGGCGAAGGTGATCGGACGAGACCACGAGACCGAATACACGCTCAACTACCTGCCGATCGGCGG
>PMLF01000127.1 GCA_003158755.1 Elusimicrobiota bacterium
AAAGCCGGTATCCAGGATTTGAAATTGTGTCTTAATTGCGGTTTTACAACCTGGACCCCGGCTTTCGCCGGGGTGACAATTTTTAAGTTACCGACATTGCGGTCAATGTTCATAGGCGATTTGGTCGATATCGACCGTGCCCCCTTCCCCCGCCAACGTCGTGCCCGTGGGCTGCGTGTAGATGAGGGTGAAATTGACGTATTGCTTAACGGAAGCGAATGCCGCCGGATTGGGCACGAGAAGAGCGTACTTGGCCCATCCTCCGGCGAGTAGGTCGGCTGAAATCTCGAGGCGCGGCGAGATCGTCGATCCCGTCCCATCGGCGGGGCCCTCCGCGCGGAGGATCGTGTTTTCCGACAACGCTCCCTTGGCCCAAAACGTGATCTTGGTGAATCCGTAAGCCGAGAGGTTCCTCGGCGGCGTCGACGCGTCCTGGGCGATCTGCTGCGCCACCAGGAGGCCGAAACCCGCGAAGAGATGCTGGCCGTTCACTTCCCCCCCGTTCCAGTTGTAAGCGATCGATTTTCGGCCGAAAGCGGGTCCCGACGCGTCGTGGTCCGTCAAAGTCTGGTTCGCGGCTTCCGGGATCAAGTAAAAACCGCCTCCGGTCTCCAGTTCGTCGTCGTAAAGCACCCAATTGGCCGCGGCGGAAGGAACGGCGCCGGACGGTACGGGATCCATCAATTGATCCAAAGGATGCCGATCGCAGGCGGCTAGGATCAAACCGCAAAGGACCATCCGGAGAGAAAGCTTCATCGCTTCCTCTCCTTATCCTGTATCTGGACGTCGGAAGACCGGGTCAACCGCACTTCGGCGCTCGACGAAACGCTGGTTTCTCCCTCTTTCACCCTGAAATCAATGAGGTAGTCCCCCGCCGCCGCCGGTTTCCCGTTCCCGTCCTTCCCGTCCCAGGTGACTTCCCCGGGAACGATAAATCCCGAGAAGGACATGACCACGGAATTCGAGGCCTTCTCGCGGATATCCAAATTCCAAGAAACCACCCGGCGCGGACGGGTGGTGGAAAGGCGCAAGTGCAGGTCCTGCCCTTTGTCCGCCATGAACGTGGACGTGTTCGGGGCCACCATTATTTTCAACGGAACTTCCCCGGCGGACTTCGGCTCCGAGGTTTCCGTCGGGGCCGTCGTCTTCGCCGGAGTTTCCGGGAGGATGTCCCGGGGCCCCGCCTCCCCCGGAGGTTCCCGGAAGCGTCCGAGGACCGAGAATTTCTGGACGAAATAGAAGCGCCATTCGTCGAAGCCGCCCAAGTCGGCGGCGATATATTTGTTGTCTTCTTCCCTGGCCCGGGTGAAGGAAATTCCCACCCGGTCGCTCCAGGGCAGGCGCTGCTCGACGCCCAAGCGAATCAATCGATCGAAGGTTTGACCGAACCGTTGATTGAGTTCCTCGGGACCCCACACGTTGAAACCCACCGACACCATGACGTGCGTGTTCCTAAACGAAAAATCCTCCGAGGCGGTGAAGAAGGAGGTGATGGGCTTGAACGCGTTGGTTTGGGACGTGTAGGCCGCGTTGGCCAGGGCCAGGGACTGCCCTCCCTGAAGGAACGTCCGGGAAGACCACTCGCCGTTCTTGGTCAACACGATCAAGGTTCCCCGGTGAACGGGCCGCTTCGTCGCCCAATCGCCCGAATGGTACGCGGGCTCCCAAACGAGGTTGCCGTCCTTGTCGTGGTAGAAAGACCGGTCCGTCGTCGTTGGATAGAACTCCATCGTGTACTGCGCCACCACGGCGAAGGGAGCGTCCTCCTTGTCGGAAATATTGTCCAATTCGGCCACGTAAGGGTCGTTCTTGAAGATCCAGGTTTGGGGCGTCGGATCGTGGACGGCGGTGAGGGTGAGGAGATGCGCTTCGCGGTTGTCCGGCAAAGCCCCTTCGGGACGCCAGGAGACCCAGAAGGGAGACTCCGGACCCCGCGGGTTCAAGAGCAGCGCCCCGGGGTTGGCCGGAGTGCCGGCGTAAAGGAAAGGCAACGGGCCGATGATGGGTCGACGGTAGGTGTAATTAAAATGGGTGGAAAGGAAGGGTGTCATCTTCTTATCGCCTTCCAGGTAGGTTTCCTCCAGGTTCCCGGCCACGGGCCGCCGAACGGTGTAACCGATCCCGCCCAAGTCCAAGACGGGCGGAAGGGGCCGGGTCAACCGCAGGGTCGCGCCCCAGGCGTCATGCTCCCGGGTCACGTCGTTGATGACGTCGTAGTTGGATCCGAACGTTCCCTGGCCGGGAGCGGCGCTCTCCACCCGCTGGTAGGGCCGATCCAAACGGAACGGCTGATAGAGGAGACCCGTTTCGTAGCCAACGCCCAATTCTTCCCCCGACAAGGCCAGGGACATGGACCGGCTGCGCTCGTTCGGGTCGCCGTATGGAATGTTTTGGTCCGAATAAATATAGGACAGGTTCGCCGATGGAAGGCGGTAATTCCAGCGGCCCATGCCTCCGCTCTTGGCGCCCCAAACGGGTTCGGGGCCGCCGATGAAACCGAATTCTCCGACGGAAGACGACCGCCATTCCCCTTCCACCACCCGGGGGACGGCGTGGCCGGCGAAATTTAAGTAGCGCTCCACCTCGTATTGGCGCGGCACCAAGTCAAAAAGATCCCCTTTGTCCTTCCAATCTTTATAGGCCTTCCCTTGGAGCAAACTGACGTGAGCCGAATCCGTTTTCCAGGTGGCCTCGCCGCGGCGGAAACGCACGCGTTCGCCCGATAACTCTTGACGGTGGAGGTCGTTGATGGGACGCCAGAACGAATCGGCGTAGTTTCCCACGATGGAGAAATCGGCGTCCCCATAAAGGGATTCCGTCGGACGAGCCGCGGCGTTGAGGAAGAGCGTCTCCCCGTTGGAGGCTCGATCCGCCGTCCGTCGGCCGGAAATGGGATCGTACGTCCAGTTCTTCCCGACGCCGTCGTTCACGAAGGTCATGCCCCGCTGAGTCTCATGCTGGATATTTTCCAGCACCAACGATCCATCCACGCCGCCGGAGCCGACGGGAAGATCCAATTCAGAAGCGAAAGCGTTCCGGGTTCCAAGTCCCAAGTTCCAAGTTAATACCGTTAAAAACAACGGCCAACTTTTTAGAAGCGGTTTCAAAAATTGAGAAACCGCTCGTGCTGAGCCTGTCGAAGCACGAACGGTCGTCGAGGAGACCGGCTCACCCTTCGACAAACTCAGGGTGAGCGGGATTATTGAAATTGTTTCTAGTCCGCGAAACGAAGAGACGTCTATTTTTGCCTTTAACTCGGAAATGATGTTCATGACTTCCCGCCGAAAAAGTAATGGGTGGTCAACCGGCTCATGGCGGGGGCGTTCTCCGACAGGACAATCGCGTAATCAAAACGGACCCGGGACAGGTTGATCGACATGCCCGTGGACCATCCCCGGTCGCCGTTCCAACCGGCCCGCAAGGCCAGACGGCCGCAGGACCAGACTTCGCCGCCCAGAAAATACGTCGTGGACTCGCCTCTCCCGAGGGGCAAAAGCGCGTCCGCCGCCAGCACGCCGGACAACGACGGCGCGTTTACCGCGGGAACGTTGACGGACCAAGGCTCGAACGCCACGCCCAGGCGCAACCGCGAAGGAATCCGGCTCCCCGTCGATCCGCCCGCGTAAGCCTTCCCCGACAACTCCGTTCCGCCGAAGTCCTGCCAGGTCACGCCGGCGCGGTACGGTCCATGAATATACTTGGCGCCCAAATCCGCTCCGACGCCGGAAACGTCGTAGGGCTTGAACTGGCTCTGAAGGTATTTAAGGGTCAGCCCGAGAGGAATGGAAGCGCCCCCGGCGACGGAAAGGAACGCCGCCTGGTCCGTGAACGCCTTGGACCCCAAGGGATCCCCCGACGAATCCGTTAATTCAATATCCGAAACCTTGCGCTGGAAAGCTCCGGCCGCGAAGTAAACCGATTTCATGGGACAACCGTAGGCGGCGAACAGGGATTCGGTTTGGAGGGGTGAAGGCGCGTAATAGGCGGCCAGCGCCTTCCCGCTCACGGAGGCCAACCCCGCCGGATTGGCGAGGAGGGCGGAAAGGTCTTCAGAGAGCGCGGTCTGGACCCCGCCCATGCCCTGGGCGCGGGCGCCGCCGCCTTCGGCCAGGAAAGCGTCAACACCGGAAGCGTGAAGGAACGAAAAGGGTAAAAGGAAAATGGCAAAAGTAAGGAAAAAGCTGGGTAGAAGCTTTTTCGCAAAAGCGAAAACCGCTCGTGCTGAGCCCGTCGAAGCACGAGCCATCATCGGAGCGACAGGCTCACCCTTCGACAGGCTCAGGGTGAGCGGGATTTTTGAAACTGCTTCTAGACTATTCCCCACTTTTGCCTCGACCGTCACGGCACCACCACCACTTTCCGATATTTCACGGCGTCGCGCCGGCGAGCGGAGGCTTCGACGCGAACGACGTAGACGCCGGGAGAAACCATATTCCCGTTGGAATCGCGGCCGTTCCATACCGCGGCATAGTTTCCGTGGGCATTCTGGGCGGGATTCACAACGAGATCGGACACTTTGTGATACGCCTCGTCGAAAACGACGGCGGAGACGCTGTCGGCCGTACCGTCTATGGGAATGTAAAGAGTCGTGGTTCCGCCGGGAGGGAAGGGGTTGGGGGCGTTGATGACGGAGCCCGAAAACACGGACCCTGAGTCAACGATGGTCGAGGGGGTCCAAAGGTCCCGCAACGCGTAGTAGGCCTGCCGCAATCGCTTGGCCGGTTGCGAGGTGCCGGAGGTGATGGCGACGATCCCCCACCATTCCTCGTTGATTCCGGGGTCCGCGTAAGCGGGGTTCGTCCAATCGACGGCGGTGTCCTGGACGAAATCACCCCCCGCGCCGCCGGTGGCTCCGGCGCCCTTCCACCACTCGTCGGACCAGGAGAAGACACATCCGCCGGCCAAAATACCGGCGCCCGTCGCGCTCAAATTGCGATTGATTTCCATCCATTGGGCGCTGATATCCGACGCCTGTTGTTCCTGGTCTTCGCGCCCCGCGACGCTGTTGTAGGCATCGGAACCGAATTCCGAAAACCAGACGGGCTTCGAGGTGGTCGCCGCGAGAACGGAGAAAGCGTCACCGAAACTCGGACCCCGGTAAATGTTCGCCCCCCACAAATCCACGTTCGGTAAATTGGAATCCATCGTTCCAAAGGCCGTCTTTCCAATGTCGCCCACGTCCACGATGGCCGTGGTAATGGGATGGTTGGCGTCGATGCCTTTGACCAACGCGGCTAAATCATTATTGAGGAAGTTGTACCAGCTCAATCGGCCGGAATCCGAAAGAGCTCCGATGGCGGGAAGTTGAGGGCCCGTTTCTTCGTTACCAATGGACCACATGAGTACGGCGGGGTGGTCCTTCCAGGCGCTCACCATGGCGCGGACTTGGGCTTTGACCACCGCTTGAGTGGAGGCGTCCGCGGCGTTCCATCGGTCGTTGACGGAATAGCCCATGACGACGTGGAAACCATTCTGCTGGGCGGCGTCCAAGAAACCCTGGGTGGCGTTGACGGCGTGGGAGAGCCGGAGCGTGTTCACCCCCATCGCTTTGAGCAGAGGAAAGTCGTTCAGCCACGTTTGGGTGTCGGCGAATACGTTGTAGCTGGTGGGAGAGTCGAGGTCGATCCGCGAGCCCGCCCTTGTCGGAGAATAGTTTACGCCTTTGATGACGAAGGGGACGCCGTCCACGAGGAGCTTTCGGCCGGAAACCGTCACCTGGGCGGCTTGGGCGGATAAAACGAACGTCAGCGGGAAGACAAGCGAGATGAAGGAGAGGAGTCGTCGGGTCCGGGGCATGTCACATTTTCAAAGCCCCGGAAGTAATTCCGGAGATGATGTGGCGCTGCATCAGGATGTACACGGCGATGATGGGAACGACCGAAATCGTCATGGCGGCCATGAGCAGGGGATACTGGGTGATGTGAGCCCCCTGGAACACCATGAACCCTCTTTGGAGAGGCATGAGCTTTTGGTCCGAAAGGACCAGCATGGCTAAAAGGTATTCGTTCCACACGCCCAGGGCGGTGAAAATGGTGAGCACGGCGATGGCGGGTTTGGCCAGGGGCAGGGCGACTTTGTAATACACTTGGAACTTGTTGCACCCGTCGACGCGGGCGGCGTCCTCCAAATCCTTGGGGAGCTTGCGGAAAAACGTGGTGAGGAGAAATATTCCCAGGGGCAAGCCGCCGTTCACTTGGGGAAGAATATACCCCAGCCGGGTATTGACCAGACCCAGCTTGATGAGGAGCACGTACAGGGCGATGAAGGCTCCCGGCACCGGGATCATCATGGTGGCCAGGAACAAGGTATAAATCGTTTTCTTCGCCGGGAACTCGAGCCGGGCGAACGCGTAGGCCGCCAAGGAAGCGATCAAAAGCACGCCCCCGACGACGCTCACCGTATAGAAAAGGCTGTTGAGGAAGTAGACCCCGAAATGGCCCTTGGTCCAGGCGAGGGCGAAGTTCTCCCAGTGGGCGTGGGCGGGGATGAGGCTCATGTCGGAGAAGATGGTCTGCTGGGTCTTGAGGGACGACACGAACATCCAGATCAAGGGGAAGAGGCACGTCGCGGAAACGAGGATGAGGAGCGCGTGTGTCACGCTCGACTTCACGCGACCCTGCCAGCGAACGTCTCGGAAAATGTCGGACATCAGTCTTTCTCCAATTTCTTCCCCAGCCGCATTTGAACCATGGAGAGGAACAGCAGCAACAGGCCGAAGAGCACGCCCATGGAACAGGCGTACCCCAGGCGGCCCTCGCCGAGCATGACCGCGACCAAGCGCGTCATGGGAACCTCGGTGTTGTAGCCGGGCCCTCCCCCGGTGGTGGAGACGATGAGATCGTAAATCTGCATGGTGCCTAAAATGGTCAGGATGGACACGAGGACGAACACCGGCACCATCATCGGCACGGTGATCCGCCAGAAAACGGTGGTCTCCGAAGCGCCGTCCACCTTGGCGGACTCGTAGAGCTCCCGCGGAATGTTTTGGAGCCCCGCCAGGAGGATGATGAACCCCCAACCGAAACCCTTCCACATATGGATGATGGCCACGCCCAAGAGGGCCGTCTTGGGATCGGCCAGCCAAGCGCGGCTCCAGCTTCCCAACCCGATCTGCGCGAGCACATGGTTGAGGAGCCCGTAGTTTCCGTCGAAGATCCAGTTCCAGATGAACCCGACCACGATGCCCGACAGGATGGGCGGCAGATAGAAAATGACGCGATAGATGTGCCCGCCGCGGATGTTCCGGTCCACGGCCCAAGCCAGACCGAGAGCCAGCGCGTTCTGAAGCGTGAGCGCCAGGAGGGTGATGTACGCGGCGTTCTTGAATGAGATCCAATAGGGCTTGTTCTGGGTGAGGACTTCCAAATAATTCCCCAGCCCCACGAACCGCATGGCGCGGGAAATTCCGTCCCAATCGAAACAGGAGAGTTGAAAAACCTTATAGAACGGATAGAGGCTGAAGACGATGAACAACAGCAACGCCGGGAGGACGAAGAGGAAGCTGGTCGCCTGGTCTTTCGTCGATGGTTTCATGTCCGTCCCTCGCCTACCCGCTTACTTCGCCTGTCCGGCGATTTTCTTCATCTCCATCTTTTTGACGCTTTGCACCGCCGCGGCCACTTCCTCGGCGGTTTTCTCTTTGATCAAAATCGACTGGATACCCTTGTCGAACGCCTCGATGACCTGGCTGCCTTCCGACACGGGGAAACGGCTGGGGTGGACGGTGGAATCCATCTTGCCCGCGAACTCGGCCAGCACGGGAGGGATGTCCACCAGGGCGGCCTCGACGGAAGGGAGGTTCTTGGTCTCTTTCGCCAAATAGACCTGCTGGTCCTTTTCGGTCAACCACTTCAGGAAAGCCACGGCGTCGTCCTTGCGGGGCGACCGGGGGTTCACCACCAGGGTCGATCCGGCCCCTCCCCAGATGACGCGGGGATGCTTGTCGGACACGGCGGGAGGCATGAAAGCCCCGTAATTGAGG
>PMLF01000212.1 GCA_003158755.1 Elusimicrobiota bacterium
GAGCGGGATTTTTGAAACCGCTTCAAGTTTTCTCACGTTATCGGCCCCCTTGCCTTTTCAATGCGTCGATGAACCGTACGGCGATGGTCCCGGCGTCGAACCGTTCGCGCACCTCCTGAAAGGCCCTCCCGCCGGTTTGGCGGCAATCGTCGGTCGTCACCGTCGACAACAAATCCAGCCACTCGTCGCGGTTCTCCGCCCGGAAGTAGGATTTCCCGGGAGTCAGCCCGAGCCCTTCCGCTCCAAGGGCCGTGGTCACGACGGGCCGCCCGTGGCGGGCCGACTCGATAATTTTGACGCGGGTGCCGCTGCCTTGAAAAATAGGCGCGAGGGCGAGGTCGCAAGACTCGTACAAAGGCTCGACGCGGTCCACCCGCCCCAGGAACGAAAGGCCGGCAAAACCCTGGAACTTTTGGAGCCAACGGCCGTCTCCCGTGCCGGCGATCCGGAGCGTTACGCGGCTCCGTTTCTCCAGCAAGGACTTCCAGACGTTTTCCAGGAACCATTGGAGTCCGGCGCGGTTGGGGAGCCAGTCCAACCTTCCCAAGAAGAGGAGGTCCAGGGAGTCTCGAGCGGTCGCCGGACGGACCGCCTCTTCCGACGTGAAATCCATGCCGATAGGGGTGACGGAAACCGTTGCTCCGGGCGCCACGGCTTCGAACCTCTCGCCGTCTTCGCGGGAAACGGGGGCGATCAAGTCCACCTTGCGGGCGATGCGGCTTTCAAAAGATTTGACCAGGGCGGCCTGAAATAGGAACAGCCGGCGGAACCAAGGCCAACGCGCCCTTTCGGCGCACTGTTCCCAAAGAGCGGTTTCGTAGTTGTGCGCCCGGTAAACGATGCTCCCGCATCGAGTGGAAAGTGCCCGTAGGTCCGGTTCGCTGAGGGCGGCGAAACCGTGAAGGCCGTCGAAAACAATGGCGGTGTCCTTGGCGGAAGGACCGTCGCTCAGCAATCGGTTGAGGGTGTTCCCGAGCGCTCGACGGACGGAGGGCGCCGCGAAGGTCCGGAAAGTCCAAGGGGTTCGACGGCCGGGAAGCGGCCAGAATTTGTAGCCGCTCCGGGACAAGAGCGTGCAGCTTGAGACGCCCAGCCGCCTTATGGCGTAATCCGCATCGGTCTGTTCTCCTTTCGGGACCAGGCAGATCAGATGGATGTCCGCCCCCTTTTGGGTCAGGGATCGGACCAAGGAGCAGGTGGCAAGTCGCGCCCCGTCCGGAGGTCCCAGGGGGAATTTGGGCGCGATCCAAAGGATTCGCGGCTTCGGCGCCTCAGGAGGCACGGGCGGTCTCCTCGACGGAATCCGATGACAGGATCAACGCGCAGAGCAGGTAGGGATAAATCAGATAGGTGTGGGACAAAAAGCTCATGGCCACGCCGTACCCCAGCAAGGCGTAAAGCTGGCCGGGATGTTCCCGACGGTTGCGCCACGCCGTCCGTCCCACGAAAAGGAAGAACGCCAGGAAGAGGCATCCTCCCACGACGCCCGACTCGGCGAAAGCCAGAAGCCAACTGGAATGGGCCGTACGCGCGCCCCATTCCGACCGGTTCCCGGAGCTATAGGATTCATAGGTCCGTGGATACTCGTCGAATCCCACGCCCAAGAAAGGGTGATGAATCGCCATATTGACGGCCGCCATCCAGAAGACGCTGCGGTTTTCCGCGGAGGCCCCCAAATCCTCCTGGCTCCTCGTGGAGGCTTTCAAGACGCCGAAATATCCAACGCAGAGGAAGGCCGACAGCGCAAGCGCGCCGATCCACCGTCGACGAAGGTTCGGGAGCGCGAAGGCGCCCATGACTTCGGCGGAGAGGGCGATCAACGCCCCGCGGGATTGCGAATACCAGATCGCGGCGAGGGAGGCCGACGCCGCGAAGAGCGCTCCGATCTGCCGCCCCGCGTTGCCCGCCCCGCCGGTGCCGCGGAAGAACGGGTCGAGGGCGAGGGGGAGGGCCAAGACAGCCACGGCGGCCAAGTCGTTGGGGTCCAAAATCGTGAAATTGGAATGCAATCGTTGGGCAAAGACCGACCCCGCGGAAGGGAAGAACAGGAATTCAAACAAGGCCAGAGAAACCATTCCGAGGACGCTGAGGAGGATCGTTTGTTTCAGTTCCGCGACTCCGCGCGCGTCCCCGACGAAGAAAAGGCACATCCCGAAGACGATGAGCACCTTGAAAAAAGTGTTGAACCAGTCGGCCTGGGCCGCCGCCGCATCGGGCGCGGCGAAGGTGGATAAGAACAGCCACCCCCCGAAGCCCAGGAGGAGCAGGAAGGCTCGGGACGCGCGCCCCGTGAGACGCCGGTGGGTTTCCGGATGAAGGACCCAGGACACGACGCACGTCCCCGCCAGGAACCGTGGGAGCGCCATGAGCAGCGGTTGGCCGGGCAGGACCTCCCAGGGCCTTAGGAAAAGCAGTTGGACGAGGAAGCACAAGGCGTTGACCGGATGCAGGAGGGCCAACGTGAATCCAATCGCCAGCTCGGCGCCCAGGAGCGGGGAAACGGAGGCCAGGAGGGGGACGAAGACCAGAC
>PMLF01000245.1 GCA_003158755.1 Elusimicrobiota bacterium
CCCCTCACCGCCGCCACGGCCACGGGCGTGTGAAATTCCATATGCTGTTCCGGGAGCAGGGTTCGGATTTTGGCGATGAGATGGCCGAAGTCCAAGTGGAACACCGTGTGGGCGGGAGTCAATGACCGAGCGATGAACGAGGAGTCGGGGCCGACTTCGATCAGCGATTGGCCGTCCAAACTGATCTCGGCCGTCCCGTCGGAACCGGTGCGAACGACGTCTCCCTCCTCCAAAGAAACGTCCGCCTCCGCCGGGATGATCTCTCCGGCGGGGCGGTCGTGGAGATGAAGGGTCACCGTCCCCTCCGCGCTGATGAGACGGGCTTCCGTGAGGTCCCCGGCACCGGACGGAACGTCCTCGGCGCTCGGCATTCCTGTTCCGGCCGCCGCGAAAAGTACGGCCGCCGCCAGGAGACTTCCCGGAATAACCCGATTCGTCACGAGCGCTTCCTCCGGTCGCGGGACATACCCGCCGACGGCGGGACTATTGGTTCCCGGTTTGCGCCGGGGCCGGGTGTTTCTCGTCGTAAATCTGGCGGCTTTCCTTGTTTTCCTGCTGGTTCAGGGTCTTCTGCTCCTGCTTGGTGATGTGGCCGCCGTTCTGCGCCGCCATGTCCCGCTCTTCCTGTCGGGTCTGACGGTTTTCCTTGCGCAGTTGACCGGCCTGTTGTTTGGTCAACGTCCCGTTCTTGACGCCCTGATTGATGCGGCGCTTTTGATTGTTCGAACGTTTATTCACCTGGGTCCGACGGGGATGGTCCTTCTGCCACTGCGTTTCCGCCCGCGACATGGACGCCATCGTCAGGAGCATGAATCCCGTTAACAACACCGTCATGAATTTTGAGATGCTGGTCATCGAAACACCTCCTTGAGGAAACCAATCGAGGGAAGCTTACCCCCGCTTTTGACGTTCCTCAAGGGAATCCCGGTTAATACCAATGCGGATTAGAAAAGCCGTCATACCGGCGAAGGCCGGTATCCAGGGGGTGAAATGGTTTCATAAACCCTTGTTTTACGGCCTGGACCCCGGCCGCTCCCACGCGGCATTTCCTGCTAGCGCGGTCAGCTTTCGCCGGGGTGACGATCCTTATCTAAACCACATCGCGGTTAATACCATGCATCAATGCCGTTTGAACAGGTTCCCGAGGGCTTTTTTGGCCTGGTCGGCGACGTCCGAGGTCGGGGAGTTGCTCGTCGTCCCGCCGCTTCCGGCGCCGCTCCCTCCGAGGGTCTTTTTGAGGTAACTCTTGACCGCGTTGGTCGCGGCTTTGGCCATGTCCACCCGGATCGTCGGGTCGGTCAGGGGGCCCTTGATGGTCGCCTCCAGGGTCGGCCGACCGTCCTCGGCGGTCATCCATTCGCCCACGGAACCGCCCGCGCCGGCGGGTAGTTTGAATACGGCTCTCATGTCTGCGATCAGGCTGACCAGGCTTACAGTCCCCTTCGCTTGGATGGTCATCTGGTCGCCGTCGATCAGGAAATCGTCGGTGGCCAGCACGCCCCGGGTGATTTTGAAGTGGCCGGCGATCTTCTTGTAGTTGATGTCCGAGGAACTTTTCTTCATCAATTGGTTGATTTTGGAAATCACGGGCAGGTCGTGAATCTTTCCGTCGGCCGCGGTGAACTCCGACGTCCCGTCGCAGCGGCTCATGTCGGGCCCCGGGTTGGTGAGGTCCCACGTCGTCTTGAACTGTTTGCCGAGATAGTTGGGGTGCACCACGGAACCGATGGCGAAGGATCCCCGGGCGCGGGCCAGGAGAGGTTCCGACGTGCCGGCCGCCGGGGCTTTCGCTCCGGGTTTTTGGGCGGCGGAGTATTTTTTCCCGGCGGGGGAACTGGACATGGCTTTCTGGAGGGCGCCCAAGTCCAACTGGACGAGGGAGCCGTTCAGCGTGACGTCCGGTTTGGAGAAATTGAGGACTTGCGCCTTCACCGTCAGGTCGGAGCCGTTGAACTCCCCTTTCAGGGTTTCGGTGACGAGGGAGTTCTCCGTCACGGCGGCGGTCCCGGTGAAGCCGCCGACGGACATTCCGTCCATGGGGGTGACCCCAACCCCGGCGAGGGATACGGTCCCCTTTATTTTCGGCGCGGCGAAAGTTCCCGAGACGGACGCGTTCACCTCGACTTTTCCGGACGGCTTGTCCTCCTTCAACATCGGGACCCAGGCGGCGACGCGGTCCAAAGGACCCGACGCCGCGTTGATCTCCAAGACCATCCGTCCGGCGCCCGTCGCATCGCCGACGGTCCCGCGAACTTTCACGACCGCGTCTCCGAGGGCCGCCCGGCAGGAGGTCAAATCGATGTCCTTCTCCCTCTTGATCCCGGCGTCGGCTTTCAACGACAGCTCGGTGCCGGCCGGTTTTCGGAGGAGGTCTTGGTAAGCCAACTCCAGGCCCTTCCCGTCCATATCGACGGACAGGGCCAGGTCGTTGAGCGTTCCGCGGGCCTTCACCGCCAAGGACGCCGGACCTTTGACCGCCACGCCGGCCGGAAGGAGCGCCGGCGGGACATTTTCAAAGGTCAGTCCGGCGAATTGAAGGTTCCCGTCAAACGACATGTTTCCAACCGGGTCCTTCACCTCGGCGGTCAGGTTGAGCCGAGTCTTGGTCCCGGCGGCCGACAGGTCGAGGGCGCCCGACGTTTTCATTTTCTTCATGTCCCCCGCCAGGGACAGGTCCCCCGAAACGCGGGCGTCCGACAAGAAGGCGGGGAGCGCGGCGAAGGGAGCGATCGACTGAGGATCGAAGGATTTGATCGAGAGGACGACGTCGGCCCGGGGATCGGAAAAGTTCTTGACCGTACCCTTGATCTCGACGGAAGTCTTCAGGATGTCGACCTTGAGGCTGGTCAAATCCGCCTCGCCCGCTCCGGAGAGGGACACCCGTCCCTTAAGTGACACGTCGCCGTTCAACGGCTTCCCCTTGACCCGACCCGACAGGCGGCAGGTTTCGTTCACGTCGAAGGGGGACAGGAGGGAAAATCCCCCGACGGTCAAATTCAACTGGGTGACGGAGAGGTTCATGGCGGACGGGGAACGGTCGCGGAAAGCCAGGGCCCCGTCCCGGACGGACACTTGTTCCACGAGGAGGGAAATCCCCTCTCCTGGTTCCTTTCCAGCCTTCTTTTCGGCGACCGCCGGCTTGGCGGAGGGAGCGGCATCCGTCGCCGTCAAGCTCGAGAAATTGAACGTCCCGTCGGGATAACGGACGACGGATATCTCCGGCTTGTCGAGAGACACGGACTTGATGACCACTTTCCCCTTCAACAGGGGCGCCAGGAAAGGTTTCACGGAGAGGGACCGGGCCGAGACGAAGGTTCCCGCCTTGAAATCCGGGGATTCGGACAAGGCGAAATCCCCTATGCTCAACCCGTTCAGGACCCCCAGGCTCGCGGACCCGACCCGGATTTCGCGATGGAGGCGTTTTTCCGCCTGCTCGACGATCAGGGCGCGCAGTCGTTCGGGAGGATATTTGACCTTGAGGAAGACGGCGAGTCCCGCCAGGATCAGCAGGAACAGGCCGAGGGCGACGGCAACGATTTTCAGGAAGGTTTTCATTGGGCGATCTCCGATTCCACGGCCCGCGATGGACAACCAGCGGGCGAGAGTTTGAGGAATTTTAATAATTTCACGGGTTCAACGGCGAAATCGAGCGGCGAGCGCCATCGACCCCTTAAGGATCGTCACCCCGGCGAAAGCTGACCGCGCTAGCAGGAAATGCCGCGTGGGAGCGGCCGGGGTCCAGGATTTGGAACGGATTCTTGAGGGAAGCTTCGAACCCTGGATACCGGCTTTCGCCGGTATGACGGCTTAGAGCTTAATCTTCCAGGAGCTGGAGCTCGTAGAGCTTTTGGTAGAGGCCTTGGGCGGCGAGCAGCTCGGAGTGGGTTCCCGTTTCGACGATCTTTCCGTGTTCCAGGACGACGATGCGGGTGGCGTTCTTGATCGTCGCGAGGCGGTGGGCGATGACGACGGCGGTGCGGTTCTGCATCAGGCGGTCCATCGCCTCCTGCACCAGGCGCTCGGATTGGGCGTCCAGGGCGCTGGTGGCCTCGTCCAG
>PMLF01000258.1 GCA_003158755.1 Elusimicrobiota bacterium
CGCCACCATGAAGAGCTGCTTGAAAAGCTGGGGGGATTGGGGCAGGGCGTAGAAACTTCCCGGCGAGAGCCGGGACGGCACCAAGAAGTCCCGCGCGCCCTCGGGGGTGGACTTGCCCAGGAACGGCGTTTCCAATTCAAGGAAGCCGTTTTTTGCCAGGAAATCCCGGGAGGTCTGGGTCACGTGGTGGCGAAGGATCAGGTTCTTCTGAAGCGGCGGCCTTCGTAAGTCCAGGTAGCGGTGTTGCAGCCTCACGTCCTCGGAAGCGTTGGAGAACTCCGATATCTCGAAAGGCGGCGTTTTGCTGACGTTAAGAATTTCGAGGGTTTCGACCCATAGCTCCACTTCTCCCGTCGGAAGCTTCGGGTTCTCGGTCCCCGGACGGCGGCGTTTCACCTCGCCCGTCACTTGAAGCACCGACTCCCCCCGCACCTGTTCGGCTCGGGCGAAGAGGTCTTTGCTTTCCGGCGAGAAGACAAGCTGCATCAGCCCTTCCCGGTCCCGGAGGTCGATGAAGATCACCCCTCCGTGGTCCCGCCGGTTGTGCACCCATCCATTCAAAGTGATCTTCTGTCCGACGTGCTCCGGGCGGACGAGCCCGCAATAGACCGTGCGTTTCATTGTTTTCCTTCCTCTCCGAGAGCCCGCACGTCTTCCAAATCAACCGGCCGTCCGGCCGCTCGTTTGGAGGCGATCAGGTCTTCTTTTGAAATCACGAAAAATGTCTGCCCATGAAACGTCATCGGGACTTTCCGTTCCCACACGGTCGCGAAAACGACGCCCGGCGTCGACGTCTGAACGTCGATCCGCACTTTGTCCTTGAAAATGGTGATCTCATGAGCCAGTAAATCGTCCGGGGAGGTCATCCCGGCGGTCCCGAGCCCCGCTTCCAGGAGGGCGGCCAGGAGGCGGACGGCGTTGTCCTTGGACGCCTCGATCAAGACGTCCAGATCGAACGTGGCGCGCGGAACGCCGTGAAGGACGGAGGCGACGCCGCCGATGACGACGTATTTAACCTGGTGCTTTTGAAAGGACGAGAATACGTTTTGAAGTTTGTCGAGCATCTTTTTTGTCCGCGATTTTTGGATTGATATCCAAGATCAAATTCGTGAAACTGCAAAGGAGCTCCATCCGCTCGTCGAGAGAAAGGGATTGGAACCACCGGGCCTTGGCCTCCGGCGTTTCCTCAGACCGAAAATGTGAAATGGACGGGGTCATGTAGAGGCCAATATCTTCAATGAATCGATCCACACGTCGTCATCCCCGTCTCGGGAATAATCCACGTCATTCTCGGCGCCTGTCTTCATATCCTTAAGCCGCATCTTTTTTTTATCCCCTTCTTCATCACCGCAAATGACAACGACGTCCGCCCCCCATCCATCGGCCTTGCGCATTTGAGATTTGAGACTGGCTCCGCCGTCCCCCAGGATCGCGGCGACGGGGCGGCCCAAACGTTTTTCTCCCCGGTCTTTATCGCGAAGCACGTTGGCCCACACGGTCGCTTTCGCTCCATTCGAACTCCGGCCCGTGAAGGCGAAGAACACCCGCAAAATCCGGTTTCCCTCCCGAGGTTTCAGCAATGATGCTACCCGGTCCATTCCTAATGCGAAACCGATAGCCGGCACTTCCGGGCCGCCCATTTGTTTAACCAAGCCATCGTATCGGCCGCCGGCCCCGATGGCATTCTGGGCGCCTAAACCCTCGGTCGTTATCTCGAAAACGGTGCGGGTGTAGTAATCCAACCCACGGACAAGCCTGGGAGATTCCTGAAAAACAAACCCCAACTCGGGACGATTCAAATAGAACTTGACCTCGTCAAAGTGCGCCTTGCACGCCTGACAAAGGGAACCCACCGGCGCGGGAGCGTCCGTCATGGTCGGACCGTCAATCTTGCAATCCAAAGCCCGGAGAGGATTTCTCTCGATTCGAGCACGGCAGTTCTCGCAAAGCGTCGCCCGACGATTTTCAAGATAGGACGCCAATGCGATTCGGTATTTGGGACGACACTCCTGACAACCCAACGAATTGACATGGAAACACAAATCCTTCCATTCAAGACCCGCCCATTTCAATATGTGGGCCGCCAACATAATGGTGTCGGCATCTTCCTGTGGACTGGGATTGCCGAAGGACTCCGCCCCGATCTGCCAGAATTCGCGGTAACGGCCGGCCTGGGGCCGCTCGGCACGGAACATGGGACCCATATAAAAGAGTTTCCTAATCCCGCCGGTCTTGTCCCAGGAGTGCTCGAGATAAGCTCGGACGACCCCGGCCGTACCCTCAGGCCGAAGGGAAAGCTCCCGGTCGCCTCGATCGGTGAAATCGAACATTTCCTTTTCGACGATGTCGGTGGTTTCCCCGACGGCGCGGCGGAAGAGCTCCCGCGACTCAAAAATGGGCGTGCGGAGCTCCTCATATCCCCAACGGCGGAAGGCATCCAGGGCGGCGGCCTCCAACTCGCGGAAAACCAGGACTTCGCGATCTTTGATGTCTCGGGTGCCGCGGGGTGCGGAAAGTCTCATGGGAGGTTACTACTCAGGTCCCAAGGAAGTTCCCTCCCCCGTAAACGGGGGAGGGAGACCTGAGTAGTCAAAAGCGGATGATAATTTAAGGAAGTCATCGGGGATTGCATCCGTCGCGGAATCGTACTATTTCCGCCTTGAATTGACAAAGGATTCCAGCTATCTATAAGGATGACCATTTCGCCCGACTGGATACCGTTCCTGCGAAAATTCCCCTTCTTTGCCGGGTTCAGGGAGGAGGACTTGCGGCTCTTTACGGAAAAGATGGAAATGCTATCCCTTCCCAGGGGGGCGGTCGTGTGCCGGGCCGGGGAGGATA
Source organism: Elusimicrobiota bacterium (assembly GCA_003158755.1). Classification (GTDB taxonomy): domain Bacteria; phylum Elusimicrobiota; class Elusimicrobia; order FEN-1173; family FEN-1173; genus FEN-1173. The sequence goes on from PMLF01000258.1 coordinate 2,842, forward strand.
CGGACGCCTTCTACCTTGTGCTCTCGGGACGGGCGCGGAAAGTGGAACCGGGCCGGGAGGCTAAGACCGTCGCTTTCTTAAGCCGCGGCGACGCCTTGGGCGAAATGGGGATGCTGACGGGCGAGCCCAGGATCCACACCACCATCGTCGAGGCCACGGCGGAGTTTCTGGTCCTGCACAAAAAGGATTTCGACGATATCCTTGCGAAAGCGCCCCACCTGGCCGTCCCCATTTCGAGACTCCTCTCCACACGGCTGCTGGAAGCGCGGCGGCATCTGCCGACATCCGGGCCCACGGCCCAAATCTACGTTTTGCTCGGACCGGCCTCGCCCGCGGACCAGGTGGTCCTGGCCGTCAACCTGGGCATCGCCCTGGCGGAACAGACTCGGAAAAGGGTTCTTCTGATGGATATTTTGGAAAACGGCCGTTCCGGCGTTTTTGCCCGCGCCTTGGGTTTGGACCCCGTACGGGTCGGCGAGCATGGACTGCGGGAGGAGGACCTTCTCAACCCGGACATGATCCACCGCCTCTGTGCGGCGCACCCGTCGGGATTGGAGCTTCTAAGCCTCCCCCGGTCCCTCATGGAAGGGAAATTCGCCGGGTTGATTTATTCTTTCCTTAACGGCCTCCGCCGGAGCCACGACTTCGTGGTCGCTGTGGTGGCGGGGCCGGAAGCCCCGTCGGCCAAGGCGGCGCTGGAAGAAGCGGATCGAGTGTTGCTGGCCGAAAAAAGTGGAACGCCGTCGCTCGAGGCGTCCGCGCGGCAGGCGACGGCAGCCGGGGTCCCCCCCGACCGGCAATGGACCATTCGGCTGGAAGAAGGACCTTTCTCTCCCGGCGGGACCGACGTATTCCGAGTCCCTTGGAAATCAGTCCTCACGCCCGGAAGGTCTCCCGTCCTGACTCCCGACGCGGAACCGGCCCGTCTCGTCCTCAACCGCCTGGCCCGGCGCATGGGCGGCGTGAGCCTTGGGTTCGCCATGGGCGCGGGAGCCGCCCTGGGTTACGTCCTCGTCGGATTCCTGAAAGTGTTGGAGAAATACGGCATTTATCCCGACGTCATCGCGGGGACGTCGAGGGGCGCCCTGATCGGCAGTTTCTACGCCGCGGGAAAGTCGCCCGCCGAGATCGAGCAGATCGCCCTTTCCGTCAATAAATCCAAGATATGGTCCCTGATGGATTTCATGATCCCCATCCCCCGGCAAGGGATTCTGATGGGCGCCCAAGTCCTGAAGTTCCTCAAGACGACCATGGGGGCGAGGACCTTCGCGGACCTGAACCTGCCCTTCGCCTGCGTGGCCACCGACATCATGAACGGGGAAGAAGTGGTCTTGAACCAGGGAAAGGTGGCCGAAGCGGTGAGGGCGTCTCTGTCGCTGCCGTTTTTTTTCCGTCCCGCTTTTCTCAACGGCCGGTACCTGGTGGACGGGGGCTTGGTGAACCCGGTGCCGACCTCCGTCGTCGCCGCCATGGGAGCCGACGTCCTGGTGGCCGTCAACACGACGGCGAAACCGTCGGAGAAGAGGATCCCGGGATTCCATCGACGGAAGATCCGCCGGGCCGGGTTTTGGAAAGGCCCGAACATCCTCCAGGTGATGATCAAGACCATCGACACCATGCAGTTCGGCATCGCCCAAACGCGGAAGGAACCCGCGCAACTGATTTTGGAACCCGACGTATCGGCCTTCACCTGGGCCGACTTCCACCGAGCCGGAGACATCATCCGCCTGGGCGAGGACTACATCGAGCCGATGATCCCCAAGATCAAAAGCTTCTTCCCCTACTTCAATCCCCCCGCGAAGTAACGGTTTACTCAAATGGCAGGAACTTAAGGATCGTCACCCCGGCGAACGCCGGGGTCCAGGACGTAAAACTGCGTTTTAAGAAGCCATTTAACATCCTGGATACCGGCGTTCGCCGGTATGACGGCTAATTGGAACCACTTTGAGGTTAACCCGGTTCCAACGCCCACGCGGCGTGTTCCCGGACCATCGGACTTTCGTCTTTCTCCCGGCATTCTTCCAACAATGGCTTCAATTCCCCGACGGCGCCGATGTTCCTTGCGACGACGCAGGCGTTCCGCACCAGACCCGCCCGTTTCGCCCGGAGAAGCGGCGTTCCCCGGAAACGCTCCCTGAACGACGCATCGCCGCGCAAAGACAAAATTTCCGCCAGCGGCAGCCACGGGCCGGCCCCGCGTTCCGGAGAAAACTCGGGCCACTTGGATTCCAAAGGACGGGCGTTGAAGGGACAGGGGTCCTGGCAATCGTCGCAACCGAAGAGCCACGGTCCCAGGCGGGGGCGAATTTCGGTCAGAACGCTTCCACGGTTTTCGATGGTGTGATAGGCGACGCAACGGCGGGAGTCCAAAGCGAAGGGGGTGTTCAAAGCGCCCGTCGGGCAGGAGCCAAGACATTTCACGCAGCCGCCGCACCCTTGAGCCGTGAGCGGGTCGAATGGCAATGCCACATTCACCACCAACTCCGCCAGGAACATCCAGGACCCCGCGCCGGGGACGATCAGGTTGGTGTTTTTTCCGATGAAACCGAGACCGGCCCGGCGAGCGAAGGCCCGTTCCAGGAGAGGCTGCGCGTCAACGGCGGAGCGGGAGACCAAACCGGAGATTTCACGAGATAACGAATCGCGGAAAGATTCGACGCGGTGGGCGATAACGTCGTGGTAGTCTTCCCCCCAGGCGTAGCGGGCGACGCGTCCGGATGGCACTGAAGGCGGAGGCGGCACGGGGCCGGGGGAGTAGCTCACACCGAGGCTGATCACGCCCAAGGCGTCGGGAAGGAATGTCCGGGCGTCGGCGCGCCGCTCGGGCGCACGGGCCAGCCACGGCGCCATGTCGGCCGCGGAGCCTCCCTCCAGCCAGCGTCGAAAAAAATCCAGGTCCTCGGCGGGCAGCTCCACCGGGGAGAAAGCGACGCGGTCGAACCCTGCCTCACGGGCGAGCGTCCGGACCCGCTGCGAATTATCGACGGCTTTGCTCCTGAAGGAGACTTCGCATCCGGTCCGGGAAATTGGTGGTTAAAGCGTCTACCCCGGCCCCGACGACTTTATTGAACTGTTCCCCCTCGTTCACCGTATAAGTGGCGACGAAGAGGCCCAGCTTCCGAGCCTTCCGGACGAGAGCCGGCGTCACCAGGCTCCAGCGGGGAAAAATGCCGTCGGCCTTCATGGCCTTCGCGCGGGAGGCCAAGTCGGGCAAAGGGCGATCGAAAAGAAGCCCCGTCCGCGCCTTGGGTTGAAGAATTTTCACCCGCTTTACCGAACCGTGGTCGAAAGAGATCACCCAGGCGCGGCTCGACAGGTCGCCGTCGATCAAATGTTCCGCCACCCGGTCGGCGATGCCGGGGTATCGGATTTTGTCGTTCTTGATTTCCAGGACGGGCTGCAGGGGGCGGCCTTCGGGATTCTTCTTGTCCCGAATCCAACGGAGGAAATCCTTCAGCCGCCACGCCCGCTGGCCGCGGAACCGCCGATGGAACCAGCTCCCGGCGTCCAGGGACCGGATGCGGCTCCAAGGGGTGTCCCGGATGAAGCCGGTGCCGGAGGTGGTGCGGTCCAGGGACTCGTCGTGCATTATGACGAGCTCGCCGTCTTTGGACAAATGGAGGTCGCACTCGACGGCATCGACGCCCAGCTTCCACGCCAAATCGAAAGACGCGGGCGTGTTTTCCGGAGCGTAACCCATGGCCCCGCGGTGGCCGATGAGGAGAGGTTTTCGAATCATGGAGGATAAGATAGAAAATTTTTCTTCTTTCCCCTTGAGAAATTTACGAGGCCGGGGTATGTTTATTCCGACAAACCTGCGATACGCACACCAGCGTCACCCAGGCTGCGCCGGAACCTCCTCGAATCCACTCCCCCGCCGAACCCCGCGCAATGATTTTTTGGAGGCGCCAATGCCGTCCCTAGTCGCTGCCAACCGTCGCCGATCCCAACGGTGGCCCTTGAAGGTCCTGACCCGATGCACGTATCATCGCGGGGAAAAACCCGTGGAATGCGAAATGTGGGTGAAGGACGTCAACGAAAAAGGATTGCTGTTGGAATCCGTGGATCCGCTCCCCTTGGACAAGCCCGATCCGTTTCGGTTCCATCGAGGCCGGAGGATCGAGATCAACCATCTCTTCTACGACGAAACGGGCGCGCGGGGACGGATCGGAACTCTAAGGTGGGTTTTGTTGGACCCCGACACGGATCGGTGGCGGTTGGGAGTTCAATTCTTAAACGGGGAAGACTTGTCCGCGTTCCAGGATTTCTTGAAGATCGTCAAAGCCGAAGGTAACTTTTCGGAGTAAAACCTCATGGAATCGGGGCGGGTCTTAGACCCGCCCCCAACGAAAGCGGTTGTTTTATCGGGTATTAAATCTTGTACGAAAAAGTCAGATGGTGGGTGACGCCCAAGTCGCCCATGGGAAGGAACGCGTAATCGAAGGCCATGCCGTTCTGCATCATGAAACCTAGGCCAATGGAAGGCCCCGCCAATCCGTTCAAACCCTTGTTGATGGTGTTGTAGCCTAGGCGTCCGGACACCAGGATGCCCTTGTCGTTCTCCCCGGTGTAATACACCATCTTGGAGTATTCGACGCCCGCGGCGACGTAGGCGTCTTCCTTGGCCGGAAAACCACCCTCAGCGCTGACCAGCAAGGATTTCCCAAAAAACCGAAAGGACGCTCCCGCCCGGACGATTTCGGGCAGGTCTTCCCTCGCGCCGTCCGAGCCGTATTTCAACCCCTTGCCCACGTTGGCGACGGCGCCGGCCAGCCGCACGTTTCGGTCGAACATGGGGATTTGGATCCCAGCGTCCACCGCCTGGGTCTTGGCGACGTCGCCCACCTTGGACCGAATCATCTTACCGCTCACTCCGACGGACGCCCCGCCCAGGGGAAGGGCGTAGCCCGCCAAAACCGCTCCGTCGTAAGGCTGGAAAGATCCGAGGGACGCCCCCGCGCCGTCCAGCCGCTGGATGCTCCCGACCGTGAAATATTGGCCGCCGACGCCGATGGCGCCCAGAGGACCGAGGGTTTGGACCACGGCCGCGTCGTCCTTGAAACCGGAATCCACGAGGGCGGCGTGGTTCATCACCGCCGAAAAATGTTCCACCAAAGCCATCGAGGCCGGGTTCCAGAACAGGGCCGACGCGTCGTCCGCCACGGCGGTATAGGCCTGCCCCATCCCGATGGCCGGAGCGCCCACGCCGATCAAAAGCGAATCCGCCGCCGGGGACCCCTTCGCCCAAAGGGAAAAGGGAGCGAGGCAGAGGAAAGTGACAAATCGAACCTTAGTCACCGTTGAACCGCGATCTTGTAGGTTTTGCTCCTGCCGCCGGTTTTGACGGACACCCAATAAACACCCGTCGGAACCGGTCTCCCCCCTCCGTCCAATCCGTCCCACGTCGTCGCGCCCGTGGCGTCCGCCTTCAACTTTTTCACGAGGACGCCCCGGACGGTGTAGATGAGCGCTTCGGCATCCGCCGGCATTTGATCCAACGTCACCAGGCCCGCCGCCGGACGGAAGGGGCTCGGATAGATGCGGGCGTTGATGGGAATTTCAGAATTAGTCACTGTGGTAGGGGGAAGGGGACCAACAGACGAACCGGGGAATGAGTAAAGTTTGGCATACAGGATTTGGGCAAGGTTGGTGAAGTTGTCGGAAAATGCGATGGTAGGCTTGCCCGACGCGTCCAAGACGATTTGGCTGGGCCAGCCGTAATAGTCCCCACCTGAACCCAAAATATATCCGAACCATTGACTCGCCGTTTTCGTGAGATATTGAGGGGTATAACCATCAAATAAAACGACATGGGGCCTGCCCGATGCATCGATGGCCATGGATACCACCGAAGTAATACCGCTCATGGCGTCTCCGGTTGCAAGCATTGGCTCGGTGATCCATTCCCCTGCCGCACGAGAGGCATAGCTCTGATCTTTGCCGATGGTCGCGGAACTGGGAGGGATGAAAGCCACGTGAGGATTCCCGGAAGGATCCAGAGCGATCGCCGTCATTCCCGAATTGTAACCCGAGGTGATAAATTCCCCCGCCGAAAAAACACCGGAGGTGCCGACGGTGTAATAAATGTCATCTTGATTGGTCCCGGTTGCAATATAGAGGGAGTAGACCAGGTGTGGGTTGCGGGAAGAGTCCAACGCTATATCCGCCGTCAACGGCTGAAGATTTGTCGCAGATACGACGGTATAGGTCGTAACGGTCGTCCCCGACAAATGGGCGTACTTAAGGGAGGAAGGAGTGACGTAGAGGACGTGAGAGTCATTGGAAGCATCCGTCAACACCCGCAGAACTCTCAGATAATTCGAAGTGCTGTCCACGGTTTGGGACGACCAGACCGAACCAGATAAGGTGGCATAATTGAGAAGTTGCGGAGTGAAACTGCCGGCAGGTTGGGTTGCATAGAATACCCGAGGATCACCGGCGGATCCGACGGACATCGCATAACACATGTCGTAGGTGATCCCGCTCACCACGGTGCTGGTGGACCAAGCGGTCGAGGGCCGCGTCCCGTAGGCCAAAAACTGATTGCTGTCGAAATAGACCACGTGGGGAGCCCCGGAACCGTCCAAAGACAGATGGACTCTGTCTAAAAATCGAGTAGAGACATTGTCAATCACTTGAACGGTCCATGAGGATCGGTCGACGCCCAACAAAGTCGTCGCCGGAAGAGCACAGGCCCTCTGCGGGGTAAAAACCAAAATCATGACGGCCGTTACGACTATTCCAGTAAAGGTGACCGCAAAGTGACGGAAAATGGAACAGGAAATGGATCGGACGAACCGACGGATTGCCTTGGTCTCCATAATCCTCCCGAATGCTGGTTTCGTCCGATGATGTTAATTTAAACTCCCAAAGCCGTCAACCAGCTTTCCAGGCGCCTAAATCTAAACAACACGCGGGAAAACGATATAATGGTTTTGCCCGTTTTTTGTAAATGTTCACGGGGCAAATCAATTCTCGACGCAAAACATTTAGTTAGGGGCGGGT
>PMLF01000124.1 GCA_003158755.1 Elusimicrobiota bacterium
GCTGGAGGGACAATCCTCGTGAACGCCATCACCTTCGCCATTTTCGCCTACCTGGCGGGCCACGCGAAGTTCTCGTCCTATTTGCGCCTCGTGCCGGTCCCGGGGGCCGGAGAACTGACGATCTACATGGCGTCCATGGCCGGAGCGTGCATGGGTTTCTTGTGGCATAACGCCTATCCGGCGATGATCTTTATGGGCGACACGGGTTCTCTGTTCCTCGGCGGCACCATCGGAGTCGTCGCCCTCTGCATCAAGCAGGAGTTGATCCTGGTCCTGACGGGCGGCATCTTCGTCGCCGAAACCTTGTCCGTAATGATCCAGATCGCCTCCGTGCGGATGCGCAAAGGGAAGAGGGTCTTCCGCATGGCGCCGCTCCACCACCATTTCGAACTGCTGGGCTGGCCCGAAAACCGGGTGACGATCCGGTTCTGGATCATCGGGGTGGTCCTGGCCCTCATCGCGCTGACGTCGTTGAAAATTCGCTAATGGATCTCCGCTCGCATCCATCTCTCAAATACTGGTTCTCCGGCCGGCGCGTGTGCGTCGTGGGGTTAGGAAAGTCGGGCGTGGCGGCGGCGAAACTCCTTGAAAAATTGGGGGCGCTCGTTTCCGTCACGGAAAAGCGTCCCCGGGGGCAAGTGGCTTCCTGGATCGGCGAACTTCCTTCCGTCGTTCCTGTCGAAACCGGCGGCCACGGGTTCCTTTCCAAAGATTGGGATTTGATCGTGACCAGTCCGGGAGTGCCCGGCGTTTTGTGGAGGCCTTTCGCTGAGCGGGGTGTTCCGGTTTTGGGGGAGATGGAGTTGGGGTATCGAGTCCTTACGTTGGCGGGACGGTGGCCGGTTAGGACGGCGGCGATCACGGGGACAAACGGGAAGACGACCACGACGGCGTTGCTTGGAGAAATGGCGAAGGCGGCGGGGTTGACGACCGTGGTGGCCGGAAACATCGGTACGCCGCTCTGCGCGGTGGCGGATAAAATTCATGGGGACACAACGCTTATATTGGAAGTTTCCAGTTATCAGTTGGAGACCGCGGAGGCCTTTCGCGCGGCGGCGGGCGCCGTATTGAACGTCACCCCGGACCACTTGGCCCGGCACGGAACTCTGGAGGCTTACGCTCGAGCCAAGTTCCGCCTTTTTCAAAACGGCGGGGCGGCCGTCTTGAACGCCGCCGACGCCTGGGATCGCCGCTTGGCGGTTTCCGTCCCTGGAAATGTTTATTGGTTCGGTTTGAGCCCGCGAAAAGAACCGGGGGTTTATCGGGTTGGAAATCGTCTCGTTTCGACGATACCCGGGGCGGAAGGTTCCTGGGCTCCCCCGGCGCGCCTCGCGGGGGACCACAACGTGGAGAACGCCCTGGCGGCGGCGGCGTGCGCCCGGCTTCTCGGGGTTCCGTCCTCGGCCGTGGCGAAGGCGTTGAGGGAATTCCCCGGCGTCGAGCACCGGCTGGAATTCGTGCGGGAGGTCCGGGGCGTCCGGTTCGTCAACGATTCCAAAGGGACGAACGTGGATTCCACCGTCATCGCTTTGAAGGCGTTTCCTCAAGGGGGCGTCCATCTCATCTTGGGCGGCGAGGATAAAGGCGCTCCCTACCTCCCGCTCATTCCCCTGATCAAAACCCGAGTCAAGGCCGTCTACGTGATCGGCGAGGCGGAGCCGCAGATCCGGCGTGACCTCGGGAAGGCGTTGTCCCTCGTGAAAGCGGGTACGCTTGAGAAAGCTTTGGATCAGGCGTTCCGAGCGGCGGTCCCCGGCGACACCATCCTCTTATCGCCGGCCTGCGCCTCTTTCGATCAATTCAATAACTTCGAACATCGCGGACGGGTGTTCAAAGAGTTGGTGAAGGCGCTGTGACCCGCCCGGTCAAGCACCGATCCGTCGTCGCTCCCACCGCGCCTCCCGACGGAGTTCTTTTGTTCCTTACCCTGGCGGTGATGGTTTTCGGCTGGGTCGTGCTCTACTCGGCCAGCGCGCTCATGGCGGAGGCCAAGTTCGGCGACCAATATTTCTTTCTCAAAAAACAAATCGTCTGGTCGGCCATCGGTTTGGCGGGTCTCTTGGCGGCCTCTCGCATCAAGCTTTCGTGGGTCCAGAGGGCGGCTCGGCCCGCGTTCCTGGGTTCCCTTGTCCTATTGGTCCTCGTGCTGGTCGCGGGGCATGAAGTGATGGGGGCCAAGCGGTGGCTGAAGTTCGGGTTCATCGGTCTCCAGCCGTCGGAGTTCGCCAAACTGGGGGTGGTCCTTTTTCTGGCGGACGCGCTGGATCGAAAGAAAAGCCGGTTGTCCGATTTCGTTCACGGCTACGCGCCGGCGATGGCGGCGGCGGGATTGGCGGCGGGACTCATCATGCTCGAAAAGGACCTGGGTACGCCGTTCCTCATCTTCCTCGTGGCGGGAGGCATGGTCTATCTGGGCGGTGCGCGACACCGGCACCTGCTGGCCACGGTCTTGGCTTCCATCCCATTCTTATATTTAGCGATTTTCCACGTGGCTTATCGACGACAACGGTTCTTGGCGTTCCTGGATCCTTGGAAGGAGGCTCAGGGCGCTGGTTATCAATTGGTTAAGTC
>PMLF01000219.1 GCA_003158755.1 Elusimicrobiota bacterium
GCCCCGGAGCGCAGGAACGCCAAGGCGCTCCCGGCGAACGACGGCCCCTGCAGGTTCAGTCCCTCGATGTCGGCTTTAACAACGAGGGAATTCTTCTCGACGACGCCCTTATAATTCAACCCATAGGAAATCTCATGAACATGTTTCGCCGCTTCCCCTTGCTTCACGGCCCCCAGCAGCTTGTCCGCCATATCCTTCCCGAGCGCCGCTTCGAGTATCTTCGGATCAACGGATAGGAGTTTCTCCACCTGTTCCGGGCTGTCGGCCATCGCCCGGTACGTCGTCTCGGCGTTCTTACCCGGCTCAAACTTGATTTGGACCTCGAGCGTCAAGTCCAGACCTTCGATCTTCACGGTCTTCCCGTCGACCGTGACTTCGCCTTTGGCTAATTGGCCGCCCTTGCCCACCAAGAGGACCGCGCGGTCAGCCAAGTTGCTGAACTTCGTCGTGGCCGTGATCGTCCCTTCCTTCACGTTCCCTTTCGAGTCCAGCTTCAGGTCGGCGTTGACCGTCACATCCGCCCCTTTCTTAAGCTCGAATCGGAGTTTATTGATCTCGCCGACGGCGTTCTTGACCCCGAAGGCAGCGAGCATTTTTTCCGCCCCGTCCACGCCTTTAACGCTCACCTTCAGCGACAGCTCACCGCTGACTCGGTCCCTGGCCAGGGTGACTTTTTCGACACCCGCATTTTCCAGAAGCTTGCGGGTTTGAGGGTTGAGGAGCGCGGAATTGGCGTCGACGCTTCGACCCGACGAATCCCGCTCCAAACGAATATCCAACGTCGACGTGCGGACCGAGATCCCGCCGGAATTTTCCGGCACCTCTTTCTCCGTCTCCGCCTTGGCGATCCCTTCCCTCAACTGAGAAACAGTGCTGATCCCGCTGGAACCCAGGAGATCCCGCACGACCTCGGCGAATTCCTCCCGAGTCGGGGAGGATCCGAGGGGTTTTTCGGCTTTGGAAGGTTCCGTTCCGGACTTTTCGGTCGAAGGAGCGGAGAACTGGGAGTCTTTGAAAGGCGCCGTCAGGGCTTCGACGCTCATCTTCTTCAGCGAAAGGTCTCCGTCCACGCCTTCCAAGGAAGACTTGGCGCTGGAATCGGCAAAGGCGGACAAAAAGCCGTCCCGGGCACCGGTCAACGCCCGTGAAGCCATGCCGCGTCCCTCGCCGCCCAAAACGTCGGGGTTCACCTTCTCCACGATACCGCGGCTGGTCACCAACTCAATGGGCTTCGCTTCCACCGGGGCCGCCGGAGCGCTTTCTTCCGCTTTCACAGCCGATTTCTCCGCGGCCCTGGCCTGGTTTTGATAGTGCTGCACGACATCCCGGGCGAAAGCGATGTCGGAAGCGGATCCCTTCCCGTCCGCAACGCGCTGAAGGGCGTTCCGCGCCTCGGCTTTCACCACGAACGGACTGGTTTCCGTCGGCACCAGGAGGATCGACATCCCCTTGCCCATTCCCTCGAAGAAACCGACCCTCTTCCCGTCCTCGCCTACGGAACCTTCGGCCGCAAATCCGTTCTTAATGCCGAGCCCGCCCTCCACCACGGCCACCAAACGGTCGACACCGGCTCCCGCCTTACCGGCCGCCCACGACGCGACCTGGAACACGGCCACCATCTCGGACATGTGGGCCTGGTTGACGACCTCGCCCGCGAATTGGACCCACCGGCTGGGGCTTGCGGCAAGTTTTTGACCGAACGCCTTGAGTTCGATCCCCATGACGCCCGTCACTCCACCCTCGGCGAAGTTGGCGATCGTCTTGGAAATGCTTCCCGCACCGATCGCTCCCGCCACCCGTTGGGCGGCGGCGACTCCCGGCATGGCGAAAGCAAAAACCGGGCCTTGGAAGAAACCCATTCGATATCCAGAGTCGACGGTGCCGGCGAACTCCTCCGGGTTGAGGAAATGGCCTTGCATGGCGGAGTTGGCCAAATACCCGACGGGGGAAAGGTTGAAGATCGTCAAATGCGACGCCGATTGAACGGACATCCACACGATGCGAACCGGGCTCAGGGCCATTTGACCCCACGTCGCCCCGGCATAACCGCTGAAGACTTCCTTGGCGCTATTGAACCAATCCCCGGCCAACCGCGGAGCGAGGAACCCGAAAACCAACCCGAACGCGGCGCCGCCGATCGCGCGAGAAACCATACCGGACCATTCGACCTTCCCGGTCTCCACGTATCCGTTCAAGACGCCGCCGACCGAAGTCGAAATGGCTTGCATGACGGCCATCTTTCCGGCCGCGACGAACCGATCGCCCAACGTGAGAACGGCCTTGGCGCCCTCCACTCCCGACTTAACCTCCGAGCCGGCCTGCGCCAGACGAACGATATCCGAGCCGCCCGCCGCGACTTCCGCGACCGGCTGCACCGCGCGCGCGGCCCCGTTGACGTCCCGCGCGACGTTCGCCGCGGTGCCGGCGGCCTGAACCGCGACTTCGCCCTCGCTGGCCGCTCTCGCCGCAACCGCCGCGGTCTGTCCGGCGCGGGTTTCCTGCGTGACCACCTTCGTGACCGTTCCGGCCCCGCGCGCGATTCCGCCGCCCGCCTCCGCCCCTTCCGTCGTCAACTGGGCCGCACGTTCCCCCAGCTTCCCGACATCTTCCGCGATGGTCACGCCCGTTTTGGCGCCTTTGCCCAAATCGGCCGCGACTTCAATTCCCTTCGCGGCTTCGGAGACCAAGGTCGCGGCCTCCGCGGTTCCTTCGATGAAATGAGCCGCCCGCGTTCCGCCGACCGTGACCTCGCCGACCGCCAACACGGTTCCGAGGGCGATCATCGCCCCCTCGGTACGGATCGCCTGCAACCCGACCGCCGCCGCCTGCATCCCGCCCTTCACCGCGGAAACGACCGTGGGAACGAACCGGACCACCGCCACCGCCACCTTCCACATGGAAACGATGGCCAACGGGGTCAAGGCAATGGCGCCTTCAACGAAAGCAACTCGGATGTCACCCTTCTGGAGGGCGCTGGTAAGGGCGTATGCCGAGATTCCCATGGATGCGATTCCGAGGAAAGACATCGAAACCGTTCCGGTCGCGGCGGCGGTGCTTGTGATTCCGATAAGGCTGGTAGCAGCGGCCAAACTACCGCCGTACGTTGCTATCGCGCTGACCACAAGAACGGCTCCAACAACGACGATACCGACGGCGGCGGCGGCGTGGTTGCTGTTGGCCCACACTTGCCCGACGAAATCCTCCGTCTTTGAGACGACGCCCTTGGTGTCGGCAACATCTCTGGTGGTGGTGCCGCCCCACGCCGACGCTTGGCCGTCGCCTTTGAAGAAGATGGCGCTACCCACCATGCCGCTTCTTCCCTGGTGGCTGCCGTTATTGGTGTATTCAACCCCATCGATCAAAGCGCTCGATTTCAAGCTCGCGTCCGTGGGGACAATGGTCAGGGTCACCTCCGTCCACGAATTGCCGCGGCTACCACGCGTGAGGCGCGTGGCGTCCTTGGTCACGGTCTCCGCCGCTACGTTGTCGTTCTTGCCGATATAGTAAGCGACCGTCGCCGAGGCAATGTCCCACTTGGCCTCTCCGTTGGGATCGAACCCGTTCATCACGTAGTTCCGTTCGTTGGAGAAGCGCACGGCGTCGCCGTCGGCACCGATGACGGAGTACTGCACCCGGGTTTTCTTGTCGTAGGAATTCTGCTCTTTGTCCACGGTAACGCT
>PMLF01000313.1 GCA_003158755.1 Elusimicrobiota bacterium
GCCGGTCTGCTTGATGTATTTGCCCTCGGACTCCACCTTCTTCCGGATAGTCTCCCGGTAGGCAACCTGGGGCTTGCCGACGTTGGCCGACACGCTGAACTCCCGGCGCATGCGGTCGACAAGGATGTCCAAGTGGAGTTCGCCCATGCCGGCGATGATGGTTTGGTTCGTCTCGGGATCGGTGTGGACGCGGAACGTCGGATCTTCTTCCGAGAGGCGGTTCAAGGCGAGGGACATCTTTTCCTCGTCCGCTTTCGACTTGGGCTCGATGGCGACGGAAATAACCGGCTCGGGGAACTTCATGCTTTCAAGGATGATCGGGTGGTCCTCGTCGCAGAGGGTCTCGCCCGTGGTGACCTGCTTGAAGCCGATGCCGGCCCCGATGTCCCCGGCGTAGAGCTGGTCCACTTCCTCGCGCTTGTCGGCGTGCATGCGCAAGATGCGCCCCAGCCGTTCGCGGGTGCCGCGGTTGGCGTTGAAGACGTAGGAGCCGGAAGTGATGGTACCGGAATAGACCCGGAAATAGGTGAGCTTTCCGACGTGGGGGTCGGACTGGATTTTGAACGCCAGGGCCGCCAGAGGAGCGTCGTCCTTGGGTTCGCGGATGAGCTCTTTTTCCGTGTGAGGCTCGTGGCCCACTAACGGGGGTTTGTCCAGAGGCGACGGCAGATAGTCGCACACCGCGTCCAGCATGGGCTGCACGCCCTTGTTCTTGAAGGAAGAGCCGCACATCATGGGGAAAAATTTTCCGCCGATCACGGCCTTCCGCATGGCCTTCTTGATCTCGTCGATGGAGATCTCCTGCCCTTCCAAAAATTTATGGGCGATGCCGTCGTCGTAGTCGGCCAAAGCCTCGATCATCTGGTCGCGGTATTCCTTTGCCTTGTCTTTGAGGTCTGCCGGGATTTCGACGATGTCGAATTTGGCGCCCAGCTCCTCGCCGTGCCACACGTAGGCCTTCATCTGGACGAGGTCCACGACCCCGACGAAGGTGCCCTCGGCGCCGATGGGAAGTTGGATGGGAACGCCCGCGACGCCCAGCTTGTCATGGACGGACTTCACGCAATCGTAAAAATCGGCGCCCACTTTGTCCATCTTATTGGCGAAGATCATGCGGGGCACGTGGTACTGGTCGGCCAGGCGCCAGTTAGTCTCGGACTGGGGTTCGACGCCCTGAGAACCGTCGAGGAGGACAACCGCTCCGTCGAGAACGCGGAGGGAGCGGTTGACCTCGGCCGTGAAATCGATGTGGCCCGGAGTATCGATGATGTTGATTTGGCAGTCGTGCCACTTGGCGAAGGTCGCCGCCGAGGTGATGGTGATGCCCCGCTCGCGCTCCTGCTCCATCCAGTCCATGGTGGTGTTCCCGTCGTGGACTTCGCCGATCTTGTGGATGCGGCCGGTGTAGTAGAGCACCCGCTCGGTCGTCGTCGTCTTGCCGGCGTCGATGTGCGCGGTGATGCCGATGTTGCGGATCTTGCTCAGCGGGAATTGGCGAGACATGATTTCCTCATTAGCGATCAGCCGTCAGCAATCAGCTTTCAGCTTGAAGTGTTAAAAATTTTGGCTGACAGCTGACCGCTGACAGCTAAATGCACAAATTGACTATTTTCTACCACCGATAATGGGCAAAAGCCTGATTCGCTTCGGCCATCTTATGCGTGTCTTCGCGCTTCTTCATGACGGAACCCTCTTTCTTGGAAGCGGCGAGCAGTTCTTCCGAAAGACGGTCGGCCATGGGCTTGCCCGTCTTGGCCCGGGAGGCGTCCAGTATCCATTTTATCGCCAGGGCTTGACCGCGCTCGGGGCGCACTTCCATGGGGACCTGGTAGGTGGCGCCGCCCACGCGGCGGGGCTTGACTTCCAGGAGAGGGCGAGCGTTCTCGATGGCCCGAGAATAGACAGTGACGGGATCTTCGCCGGTCTTCTTTTGGATGGCGTCCAGGGCGCCGTAGAAAATGCTCTCGGCGACGTTGCGCTGGCCTTTGAAGTTCAGGCGGCCGATCATGCGGGCGGCGAGAACCGATCCGAACTTCCAGTCCGGGTCCGGGAGGCCGCGACGCTCGCGAGGTTTCAGTGTTTTACGAGGCATATTATCTCCTGAAATATTTAGCTTTCAGCGATCAGCTCTCAGCTTTCAGCTAAACCAAGAGGCTCTATGTATTTACAGACCGCTGATAGCTGTTCGCTGAAATCTTATTATTTCTTGTCTCCCGCCTTGGGCCGCTTCGCGCCGTATTTGGACCGGCCTTGGCGGCGGTCGTTGACGCCGATCGCGTCCAGAGGGCCGCGGATGATGTGGTAGCGGACGCCGGGCAAGTCCTTCACGCGGCCGCCGCGCACGAGCACGATGGAGTGCTCTTGCAAGTTGTGGCCGACGCCGGGAATGTAGGCGGTGACTTCGACGCCGCTGGAGAGCTTCACCCGGGCCACCTTGCGGAGGGCCGAGTTGGGTTTCTTCGGCGTCGTCGTATACACGCGGGTGCAGACTCCCCGGCGTTGGGGGCATTCCTTGAGCGCCGGCGCCTTGGTTTTGACTTTGAGCGGCTGCCGCGCGAAGTGGATGAGCTGTGTGGTCGTGGTCATGGGATCCTTATTCCTTCGCCGCGGCCGCGACAGCGGCGGCGGTTTCAAGGTCGAGTTTCGCTTTGGCTTGGCGCAGGCGGTCGTAGTATCCGGACCCCGTGGGGATGAGGTGTCCGATGATGACGTTCTCTTTGAGGCCGCGCAGGATGTCGATCTGGCCCGAGGCGGCCGCGTCCGTCAAGACCCGCGTCGTCTCTTGGAACGATGCCGCCGAGATGAAGGACTCCGACGAGAGCGACGCCTTGGTGATGCCCAGGAGGATGGGCTGGGCTTCCGCCGGCTCCCCCTTGCGGTCCGTCGCCACCTTGTTCTCCCGGTTGAAGCGCTCCTTGCTGGCCACCTCGCCCACCAGGAAGTCCGTATCCCCGGACTTGATGACGAGCAGGTTGGAGAGCATCTGGCGCACAATCACTTCAATGTGCTTGTCGTTCATGCCGACGCCCTGGAGGCGGTACACTTCCTGGATCTCGTTGACCAGGAATTCCTGCACTTCCTTGGAGCCGCGAACCTTGAGGATGTCGTGGGGGTTGACGGCGCCGTCGGTCAAAGGTTCGCCCACTCCTACCCGGTCGCCTTCGTAGACGACCAAATGCTTGCCCTGGGGAATGCTGTAATCGCGGGCGAGACTGGTTTCTTCGTTGGTGATGGTCACCTTCATGGTGCCCCGGGCCGTCTGGCCCAGCTTCACGACTCCGTCGATCTCGGAGATGACGGCGGAGTTGCGGGGCTTGCGGGCTTCGAACAGCTCGGCCACGCGGGGAAGTCCGCCCGTGATGTCCTTGGTCTTGGACACTTCCTGGGGGATCTTGGCGAGGACGTCCCCCGGCTCCAGCTTGTCTCCGTCCTGGACCACGATGTTCGTGTCCACGGGGAGCGGATAGCCGGCGGCCTTCTTGCCGCCCGACGAAATGACGATTTGCGGATGGAGCTGCTCGGCCCGGTGCTCGATGATGATCCGTTCGATGAGGCCCGTGATCCGGTTCTTCTCCTCGTGCATGGTGATGCCGTCCACCACGTCCTGGAGCTTGGCCGTTCCCTCGAACTCCGTGATGATGGGGAGCGAGTACGGGTCCCATTCGGCCAGCACCTGATTGGTCTGGACCTTCTCGCCTTCGGCGACTTTGAGGCGCGCGCCGTAGGGGACTTCATGCCTCTCTTTCTCGTTGGAACCTTCCGCGATGACGATCGCGGCGTTCCGGGACACGCAGAGAAGACGCCCGTCGCGGCCCTTGATGGTCCGCATGTTCTGCAATTTGATCGATCCGTTCTTTTGGGCCAGGGCCTGGGACTTGTTGATGACGCGGGACGCCGTGCCGCCCACGTGGAACGTCCGGAGGGTAAGCTGCGTTCCGGGCTCGCCGATGGACTGGGCCGCGATGACGCCGACGGCTTCGCCGAGCTCCACCCGCCGTCCGTTGGCCAGGTTCATGCCGTAACACTTGGCGCAGACGCCGCCCAAGGTCTCGCACGTGAGGACGGAGCGGATGCGCGCGCGCTCGATCCCCGCCTTACCGACGGCTTTCGCTTGGGCCGCGCTGATCATCTCGTTGGCCTTGACGATGACGTTCCCGTCGGCGTCTTCCAACGAATCGAGGGGGAAGCGCCCGATCAGACGCTCGTCCAACGCCTCGATGAGGTCTTCGCCGGACTTGATGGCGCCGATCCGGATGCCGTTGATGGTGCCGCAGTCGTCTTCGACCACGACCACGTCGTGGGCGACGTCCACCAAGCGGCGCGTGAGGTACCCGGCGTCGGCCGTCTTCAAGGCGGTGTCGGCCAAACCCTTTCGTCCGCCGTGGGTGGAAATGAAATACTCGAGGACCGTCAAGCCTTCGCGGAAGTTCGAGATGATGGGCGACTCGATGATCTCGCCCACCGCGCCCGTGATCTTCTTCTGGGGCTTCTGCATGAGTCCCCGCATGCCGGCCAACTGCCGGATCTGCTGGCGGGAACCCCGCGCGCCCGAGTCGGCCATCATGAAGACCGAGTTGAACTTGGCTTCGCCGGCCTTGTACGGGGCGTATTCCGTCTTCTTCATCTCGTCGAACATGACGTCGGCGATCTGGTCCGTCACGTGGGTCCACAAGTCGATGATCTTGTTGTACCGTTCGGACTCCGTGATGACGCCCATCTTCGCCTGCTTCTCGATCTCTTTGATCTCTCCCTTCGCCTTCTTGACCAGTTCGATCTTGAGGGCCGGGATGTGCATCTCGGAGATGGAGATGGAGAGCCCCGCCCGCGTGGCGAAGCGGTAACCGAGGCGCTTCACTTCGTCCAAGAGCGTCACCGTGCGGGAAGGACCCAGTTCGCGGTAGCAGCGGTCCACGAGGACGGTCAGATCCTTCTTGCCCATGTATTGGTTGAGATAGCCCAACTCGGTAGGCACGGCCTGGTTGAAGAGGATTCGGCCCACGGTCGTGTAATGCTTCCACTTGGCGGGGTTGGAAAGGTCCTTCTCGCCGAGGTCTTCTTCCTTCAGTTTCGTCACTCCGCGGACTTTCACGCGGGCGTGGAGGTCTACTTGGTTGGTCTGATAGGCGCTGACGACTTCGTCGACGTCGGCGAAGATGTGTCCGGCCCCGGGGGCGCCGGGTTTTTCCTTCGTCAGGTAGGCGATGCCCAAAACCATATCCTGGCTGGGGACGGCGATGGGCCGGCCCGACGCCGGGGACAAGATGTTGTTGGGCGCCAGCATCAAAAGGCGCGCTTCCAACTGCGCTTCCAGGGACAGCGGCACGTGGACGGCCATCTGGTCGNNTTGCCCTCGATGAGGACGGGCTCGAACGCCTGGATGCCGAGGCGGTGGAGCGTCGGCGCGCGGTTGAGCATGACCGGGTGGTTCTTGGTCACCTGTTCCAAAATATCCCAGACCTCGGGCTTCACCCGCTCCAGCATCCGCTTGGCGGCGCGGAGGGTGACGTTTTCGCGCTTCATGAGCTCGTGAACGATGAACGGCTTGAAGAGCTCCAGCGCCATTTCCTTGGGCAATCCGCATTGATGGAACTTGAGGTACGGACCGACGACGATGACGGAACGTCCCGAGTAGTCCACGCGCTTGCCGAGGAGGTTCTGACGGAACCGGCCCTGTTTGCCCTTGAGGATGTCCGACAGGGACTTCAAGGGGCGGTTGCCGGCGCCCACCACCACCTTGCCGTGCACGCCGTTTTCCAGCAGGGCGTCGACGGCCTCTTGGAGGAGGCGTTTCTCGTTGTGCACCATCACCTCCGGCGCGCGGAGGGACTCGATATGCTTCAGCCGGTTGTTCCGGTTGA